>JAHFGR010000004.1 GCA_023247345.1 Microcaldota archaeon
TTAGATTTGTTGCCAGTAATATTCCATCTTAGTTCTATAGATCCATTATCAGTTTTTGCAATGTTTAGATCACTGGCAAAGGTTATCCTTAGGTAATCATCAGTAATATCAGGGGCAAAACAGGAATAACATTGTCTGTCCTTGAGGCCGTCTGCTGTTGGAAGAGTAATAGACTTGACACAGATTTCATATGACTTGCATTTCGCATCGCAGGATTGATTATCATATTTTTGAAAATCAGAACATTTTTTATCAGCCGTATAATCTTCTGGTTTTTGCTGAGGGCAGCCGGCTATAAAAACAATAATAGCAATTAGCAAAGCAAATGTAAGGCGATTTTTCATGATAGAAGCTGCGGTTAAAATTATTTAAGCTTATCGAATTTAGGACAATAAATAATAAAGCACTGATATGTAATATTAGTATGACATCAGTAGTCGAACTAATCAAAGAGCGCTTCGGCGAGCTTACAGAAATACAAAAAATAGCTATTCCTAAAATTCTTAGCGGTGAGCATACACTAGTGCTGGCAGAGACTGGCGCTGGCAAGAGCGAGGCAGTATGGCTTCCGATTTTGGAGAAGATAAAAAACAAGAAAGAAGGAATCCGCGCATTATACATCTCGCCATTGCGAGCATTAGGCAGAGATCAATATACACGCTTCACCTGGTGGTGTGATAAACTTGCAGTCAGCCACGCAGTTCGCAGCGGGGATACGACTCAGGCAGAGCGAGCTAAGCACAGGAAAGAAGCACCACAAATTCTAATTACAACTCCAGAAAGTTTGCAAGCATTGCTTATTGGACCAATTATGCGAAACCACCTAAGAAATGTTGAATTTGTTATTATTGATGAAGTACATGATATTTTAGATAATAAGCGAGGCTCGCAACTAAGCTTAGCACTCGAGCGATTAGAACTGCTCGCTCCAAATTTTCAGCGCATAGCAATAAGCGCAACTGTTGCAAATGAACAAGAGGCAGCAAAACTAATTTTTGGAAATCGAAACTATGGGATAGCAGAGGTAGGAAAAGGGCGAAAAATGGATATTTCGGTTGAGTATGTTTCTAAGCAGGAAGAGCGCATTAAAAGATTGAAGGAATTGTGCGAACAGCATAAAACATTGCTATTTGTTAATACACGAAGCACTGCAGAAGAACTTGGTGCGAGCCTGAAAAAAGCTGGCGCGCCGATTGAAGTCCATCATGGTTCGCTCTCGAAAGAGGTAAGAATTGCAGCTGAAGATAAATTCAAAAATGGGGAAGTGAAATCACTTTTATCTACGAGTTCGCTAGAACTTGGCATAGATATTGGAGATGTTGATTTAGTTATTCAATACGGATCGCCACACCAGGTTTTTCGATTGATACAACGCGTTGGGAGAAGCGGGCATAGCTTGCAAAAAACACCGCGAGGCATTGTATTCGCAACAGACTTTGATGATTATTTGGAAGCAGAGGCAATTGCAACTTTTGCATCCAATGCATGGATAGAAGATAAACGGGCTGAGTGCGCAGCTAGCGACGTTATTGCACATCAGATAATTGGATTATGCATGGATATTGGCAAAACCGATGCAAAGACACTGCATAATATACTTGCAAAATCATTTGCATATAATATTTCTTACGCAACACTAAAAAAAATCTTATTACAGTTGTTTGCAGAAGGAATAATATTTTATGATGAGTTGAATGCAAGCAACACAGAAGAAAATGCGGATGTAAAAACAAAAACACGCGCCCGCGAGTATTATTATTCGAATTTGACAACAATTCCAAGAGAAAGGCGCTATTTGATGAAGGAGGTAGCAAGCAATAAGATAATCGCAAGTCTGGACGAAGGATTTGTCATGAATCTTGAAAACAATGCAAGCTTTTTGGCAAAGGGCTTGCCTTGGCAGATAATAGATATAACCGAAGATGAAGTACTTGTTGAAACAAGCAGCGCAGTTGATATTGCAATTCCGGATTGGGTCGGAGAAGATATACCTGTAAGCTATGAGGTTGCACAGGCTGTTGGAAAACTGCGAACAACAAACAAAAATGTCTTACCAGTTCCTGATGGCAGAACGATCATCATCGAGCTTGTTGAAGATGTGCTGGTGATTCATGCTTGTTTTGGAAGCAAAATAAATGAAACACTTGCAAGAGTTTTTTCTTATAATCTTTCTAATTTAATTGGCGAGAGCGTGCGGGCTGTTGCTGACGCATATAGAATTCTAATTAAACTGCCATTTCCTGTAGATGAAAAACATGTGATGCATGCATTCAAGAGTATAAAAAATATTTCAAGCCAGCTAGAGCAAAGTTTGGAGAATTCTTTTTTACTAAAATTAAAGTTTACCCATGTTGCTAGGCTATTTGGTTTGCTGGAAGAGAATGCAACAATAACACAACGCTTCTTGCATACGATGCGAAATAATATTGTTTACGAAGAAACACTGCGTACGGTATATTTCCATTATTTTGACGTTGCAGCATCGCAGGATATAATTAATAGAATAAACAGGAAAGAAATCGAACTGGTTCTGGATAAGCGTACGGAACTGAGCTATTTTGCAAGACTGGGCATAGAAAAAACATCTGCAAAAGAAGCAGTAGGTGGTTTTGAACCAAGAAAGGTCATGATAGCCGCGCTAAAAGAGCGAGTATTATCAAAAACATTTGAATTAGAATGCTTAAACTGCAGCGCAACGCGCTTTATGCACATGGCCAGCGCTCCTGAAAAGATTAGATGTCATAAGTGCAATTCAGAATCATTAACAATAGTTGAAGGACGAACTAAAAAACAAAAGGAAAGAGAAAATGTAAGCGAACTGGAACATAAAGCCGCCTTAATAAGAAATTATGGAAAGCAAGCGCTAATTGCATTGGCAACTTATGGAATTGGAGCGCATACTGCTGAGCGGGTGCTTAAAAAACTTCACCGCAGCGACGATGAGTTTTATTTAGACCTGCTTGACGCGCAGAAAAATTTCATAAAGAATAGAAAATATTGGAAGTTTGATTAGGTAGGGAGTTTTATAAATTTTACTTTTGAAATAGCAATATGAAAAAAATATTGTTATTTTTCGGATTAGTGTTTTTAATTGGATTGGCCACCGCGGCAACAACGGCAGAATCTACAACTACGACAGATAGCAAAAGCTGTCCAAGCAGTGAAGAACTGGAAAAACAGGCAGCAGCCTGTAAAGAAGCAGGTTATGGCTACGAATTCTATGAAAAAGAAAACTGTAAATACGTTATTTGCAAGCAATTATCAACCTGCCCAAGTGAAGAAGAAACAAACAAGCAGGCAATGAAATGTAAAGATGCTGGTTTGGATTACAAATATTATACTGATGATAACAAATGCACGCAAGTTACTTGCAGCCAAAGCACAGTTTACACTTGCCTGACAGAAAAAGAAGTAAACGAGCAAGTAATGAGATGTAAAGAACAGGGATTAGATTATACTTATAAAAAAGACGATAGAGGATGCTCTTTGGTAGAGTGTAGCAAAAATTCGTTTTGTCCGAAGAATGAAGAATTAGAAAAACAAGTAATGGAATGCAAAAACTACGGTTATAGCTACAAGGAGTATTACGATACAAGTGGTTGTAAATATATTACATGCCTTAAGGAGGCTACTTCCTGTCCAATAGGCAAAGAGTTAGATGAACAAATTGCTGCATGCAAAAACAGCGGGCTAGACCATTATACTTACGTTGATGCAGTCGGGTGTAAATATATAAAATGCGGCGAGCTGACTAGACCCACACCTGCAAAGACATATGAGAACGTGGAATGTAAGAAAACTGTAGATGAAAAAGGATGCGTAGATGTTTATTGTAGTGACGGATATAACTTTAATTCTTGTACACAGGAGATGATATGCAAGCAACAGAAAGTCGAGTGTAAAACATACAAAAATGAAATAGGCTGCTTAGTAAAAGTTTGCACAGATGGTTACGAAGCTAAAGAGTGCCCGAATGAAAAACAAAAGGTCGAGTGTAAGGCTTATAAAGACGAGAAAACAGGTTGCGAAGTAAAAGAATGTACTGATGGATATAAAGCAAAATACTGCCCGACTGATGTTGAATGCAAAGTTTACAAAGATGATAATGGTTGTGCTGTAAAAGAATGCACAGACGGTTATAAGGCAAAAGAATGCCCAACAGAACAAAAAGACAAGAACATTGAATGTAAAGTATATAAGGATGAAAGCGGTTGCCTAAGAAAAACATGCACAAATGGATTTGTAAGTGATTCATGTGAACAACAAAAAATAAAATGCGAAGTGAGCAAAGACGCAGATGGCTGCGAAGTCAAGAAATGCGATGATGGTTATGTTGGTAAAAACTGCCCGACAAAAACAGAAAAACAAGTAGAATGCAAAATAATTGAAGAAGGAAGTTGTAAAATAAAGATATGCACAGATGGTTACGTAGCAAAGGAATGCCCGACAACAGCTACAGAAAAAGAAGTGGCTGCTACGAAAAGCATAATGAGCAAGATATTGGAAATATTCAAAGAAAAACAAATGAGCGAACAAAACAAAAAACCAGGTTAATCGATTTTCGAATTCTGGCGAGTTAAAAAATAAAAAACTCGAAAAATTCGCTCTAGAAATTAAAGGGCTCAGAAAATTTATCTAATTTCAGCCAGTCGCCCAAAGCTTCTCTTTAGTTGTAAAAAGTATAACGACACCTTTTAAAATGTTTATCAAGATAACTACATAAAGAACAACTATTTTTGGGGGGATTTGAATGGCAGAAGGAAGTGGAGCACGTGTTATAGCAGCTGATTTTGGAGCTCAAAAGCAAGTACCAAATAGACTAACTGTTCGTTCTGATGGAATGATGGTTGTAAGACACGAAGATCTTAGACAGAAAACAGTTTTATTAGATTTTCCACCAACTGTAGTTCCAAGCATTGTTGGAAGCGCAAGAGGTTTTAATGCTGACGGCACGGAATTAAAAGTAAATGTTCGTACTACCAGCACTTCTGAAAGACCACAACAAAAATCAGGAACAGCACCAACTCCATTACTCGAATCATTAGTTGGACAAGACGCAAAAGTCCAGACTCCGACCGGCGAGCTTAGCGGTCGAGTAGTCGGATTTACTGTTGCAGGCCAAGATCTCATGGCAGTATTAGAAACTAAAGGCGAGGGCGCAGATGTTTCTACAGCTACTTTAGTTAGTCTTAGAGATAGCAGGATATCAGTAACAATGGGCGGTAAAACTAAAGAACTAGCGCCGCAAAGACAATCTGTAGCATTGGATGCGGATGATTCGGAACTTTCAGCAGTTGAGTATATTATGCCAGGTACTAAATGGGGCGTATTGTATAGACTTCATTTATCTGAGGGTAAAGCAATGCTTGATACTTCTATATTCTGGGAAAACCCGTTTGATAGGCCAATTTCTGTAAGTGTTACATTTGAAAATTCTGCCAGTTATTCCTGTCAACCTGATCTTAATTTAGCAGCAGATCCACTTAGCAGCGTTAGATTAGGCGATCGTGCTAGAGCAGCACCTCATGTTGAGAGAACCATAAGTCATGTGCGTAGAGTTGAAGTGGCTGAGATGGCTCCTAGTGCTAGTCCAAGAGGTGGTGCAGCGCGCCGTATGGCTGTAGCGGCCGCAGGTGCAGTCGCACTTCCGGCTTTCGCTGTTGGCGCTGCTCTGCGTGGCACAGGACCCGCTGAAGTAAATGAATTAATGGTTATGGAAGAATTAGATGGCGGTTTCCAAGTAAGTAGCGGAGCAATTCCAATAGTAAGTTACTCTCCAAAAGATGCAGTAAAGGCAGGAGCGAATGAAAAAGTAACAATTCCCATAGGAACAAGAGAATCTTTTGAAGGCAGATTACTTTTGATAGCCGATATTGATTACGTAGATGCACGGCCAACTGAAACAGTGCCAATAGAATGCGCCAGATTTAAATCCGGCAAGCAGCAATTGTTACAAGGACAGGCAACAGTTTATCATGAAGGAAGGCAAGTTGGAAGCACTGAACTTGAATTTACCAGACCATTTAGCGATGTAACTCTCGCAGTTCGCGAAGCAAGAGAGTTTAGCGTTATGGCACATCAAACTAGGGGTAATGAAACTGTAAGTAAAGAACTAGTAAGAACTGAAGATGGACGCTGTGCAACAAGAACAACTTATTCGAGAAGTCGGACAGTAGAGTATATGATCAATAATACTGGCAAGGGCGCTCGGGAAGTTTTAATAGGGCATGCGCAAGCAACAACAGATTCAAAACTAACGTTTGTTGAAGGTGAATCATTAGTTCATGCAAAAAGACAAGAAAAAACAAAAAACGGTACAAGATTTTCAGTTTTGGCAACAACAGAAATAACAAAAATAGTTGTTAAAGAAGAGTGGCAAGAGGCACAAGTTCAATACATTGGAAGATTCGCTAACTGGTGGCATAGAAATGCAGAATTACCTAGAGTAAAATCCAGATAACCTCATTTTTTATTTCCTTTCTTTTCTATCTAATTCATGTATAAACAAGCGATTGTAATAAGAAACGACTTGGGCATTTCAAAGGGAAAAATAGCCGGGCAAACGAGCCACGCTTCAGTAAGCGCTTATGAAAAAACAAAAAAATCTAATCCTGAAATTGCGCAGGCATGGTTTAGCGAAGGGCAGAAAAAGATCGTCCTAAAAGTCCAAAGCGAGCAGGAGTTGTTAGATTATTTTAACCAATGCAAACGCGCAGGCATACCGTGCGAGCTAATTAGAGATGCGGGCCATACGCAACTCGAACCAGGAACGCTAACATGCTTTGGCGCTGGACCTTGGGACGAACAGGCTATTGATAAAATTTTGGGAAAGCTAAAACTGCTTTAGATAGCTTAAATCATTACATTTTTAAACTCCTTTAACCATAGTTCTGATATGACACACACTTCTTTTATATCAAGATATGATACAACTAACTCCAGTAGACGCGGTATTGTTCCGCCTCTATTAGATACCACAAGCGCATTAGCACATATGGGAGAGATAAGAGGCCCGAGAGATAAAAACGACATTGCAGTTGGAACTGCTATATTAGCTAAAAAACTGATAGAAGCAGAGCCGCAAATTGATGAACATGGACTTAGGTATTTAATAAACGGGTCAATGTCAAGAAATCTTCTTCTAGTTTCAGCTGGACTTATTGATTTTGTAAGACCAATAGGAGATATTGATATAATAATTGTTGGCAAAAAATTAAGAGAAGCGCTAGCCGGATTGGATGGAAGAGTTGACGAGCTTACAGAATTATACCCGAGATTTTATTTTGATAAACTTTCGTATCATGAAAGAATTGCTATCAACCCGCAAATCTGGATGCATGACAAAGAAGGAGCTTGTATTGTAATAGATAGGAAAGAAGATGAAAATACTGATTCATACAAAATCGAATTTGGGAAACATAAAATTTATGTTGTTGCTCCTTGGATTTTACTTGCTAACCATGTAAACCATGTGCTTGGCGAGCAAGACTATGGGACTTATAGTTATTCTGAGTTTCAGATATTGCTAGCTCTGATGCTAAGAATGTTTGATTATCCTACAACTGTGCAATTAGTTGCAAGAACAGTCATGCGCTCTGATGAGGATCTCCCAATTATAGAAAGACAAGGCGCGATAAAAACATTCCTTAGCGATGTAGTTGGCGCAATGCAATTATCTGAAAGGTCGGCTGTTTCTTCTTAAAGGCCGGGAAATTTCTAAAGAATAGAAAGACTGTTTTAGCAAATCAAGTTCGCGATCATCAAGCGCTGCGCAAAGATCTGCTTCTGTTAATGCTGCGGGGTATGCATAATTATCGCTTATTGCAGAAAGAGAGTATGCGAGCGAGATCGCGGCCTCGAAGTTTTTATCAAAATTCAAGAATTCTATGCGCAATGGCTGATCATTTTTTGTAATTTTCAAATAACAAACGTATAGACTATTTCTGAATTCATCAAGGTCTTTCAGTACTGGTTGCTTTTGGTCTGCTGCATAATGAATGACGCTTGTTCTTTCTTTTTCCTTAAGCAGATAATTCAGGAATGAGCTATCATTGTAATTAAGCTCATTGTTTATAGCGAAGTGCGCATTGCCTTTATTTATTATATCCATAAAGCGCTTTCCACGAGAATCTTTTATTACGCCAATAAGCAGAATGTTTTTTTCCTTGCATAGCGAATAAAGTTTTTTGTATAGCTCTATGAGCGCATTGTATAGGGAAAAAAGCTCGCTGTCATTGCCTGGCCTGTCTTTTGCTAATGGCAGAATAGAACCGTCGATTAGTACTGCTAATGGCGAAAGCGCAATAGCATCAATTGCAGCAGATATCTCGATCTTCAGTCTTATCAAAGAGCGCCAAAGCAAGCTCTCATGCTCGTCCAAAGCAGTTTTTACTTCTATGCTAGCTTCGGGTATCTTGGTCGGATGGTAGCTGCATGATAGTAAATTTGATTTATTATAAGAGAAATTCACTGTAACCGTTCTAAGCATTAGTATGTCTGTACCATGCGTGCTATATGCAAGCAGACCGCTATCGATTGCGCAAATATTCCCAGTAATGTCCAGAAGTTCGAGCTTTTTTATCAAGGCGGATTCGATAAATTCTTCGCTAGTAAAGTTGCTATCGCGCAATTTAGATGCAGTATCTTTTAATCTATTCTCAAGTTCGGTTATATGTTTAACAGCAGAAACAAGTTTATCGTGCATGATATGTTATTATAGGAAAACATTATTATCTTGATCCAAATTTGTTATTTGGATCAATCTATACTGAACCCACTAGATAAAACTGATAATTGAAAATCGGAACTACTTAGTTGGTTCAGTATATCCTGAGCCAGGGGAAAAAATTACTCATTTTTCGGTGGCCGCGAACGGAACCAATGCCACCCCCGAGTCAAGGGACCAACCGGAGTACGCACCGACGTCACGCCTGTAGATGATGTCGTAGACGACGCGGGCAAGAGAACCAATATAACTACTATTATCTCTCCATAGATATCTTGCATCTTTTGATTCTACTACGGGTTCACCTTGCGGAATTTTTGTTTCTGGATGCAGAAGATACCATTTCCCTGATTCTCGGGGGAAATCTTCGATTTGATGAATGCGTTCATCACTTACTCTAAGTTCGTATCTGTTATTTCGCAATTTTACTAATTCAAAATCAGGATGTTCAATTACTAAAGCGCAGTTTTTCTTTCCTCTGAATTGCTTTGGAACGGTGAATGAAATAGAAGATTTTAAATCATTAACATCTTTCCAACTAAAAACAACTTTTTCTCCGAAAGGTTTACTTGGAGCTTTATAAATGATTAAAGTTCCTGTCCATACTGGATAATTTTCTTCCAAATATTCTTGATCTTTAGTTTCTGCTAGAATTCCATCGTGAACAGAATTTGGAACTATTAACTTACTTTCTCTTTTTGCTACTTCTAATGCTTGAAAGAAATTTAGATCTTTATGAAATTCTATTACTTGTTTTACTTTCTCCGGATCCATTGATCTTAGCATTTCTCTTGTTCTTCTAGCTCGCTCTATGTATGATTGACCTGTAACATCTGGTTGTCTTACTGCTTGCGGTTGCATTGAGCCGTATCTTCCGAATGGTTTGTCTGCCATGAGCAATGGGCCATGCGCAGTTCTTCCAGTATCCTGCCTATTGCCTCTTGCCAAGCTTCCTGCATCTCGCCTTCTTTGCAATGCTTGCATGTTAGTATATAAGGATACATGTGTTTATAATGTTTGCGATCATGCCTAGGAAGATTTTCAGCTTTGCTGTAGCTAGTTCGGTAGATTTTTAAGCGCTATCTTAGGAATTAAAACTATGGCTATTGAAAAGGTTAAAACTGGTATACAGGGTTTTGATGAATTAATCGGTGGCGGAATCGAACAGGGAAGCGTTGTACTCATACGAGGCGGCAGCGGAACTGGTAAAACCATATTTTGCCTGCAATATATTTACGCTGGTTGTTCCAAATTTAACGAGCCTTCTGTTTTCCTGAGCTTCACAGAATCCAAACAAGTAATGTATTCTCATGGCACGCGTTTTGGATGGAATTTCGAGGAGCTGGAAAGAAAGAAAAAATTTGTTTTTATTCGATATGCGCCTCATGAAATAGTCAAGGTAATGGAAGAGGGCGGCGGAACAATAAGAGACACTATTGAGAGCGTTGGTGCAAAAAGACTGGTCATAGACTCTTTGAGCGCGTATGCCTTGCTTTTTGAAAGCGAGTATAAGGCAGACCAAAGCATATTGAATCTCTTTGAAATGCTTCGAAATTGGAAATGTACAACTTTCGTAACAAGCGAAAAACCAGTAGACCCGAATCTTCTTGATTCTGAGAGGCTGGGTTTTCTTACTGACGGGATAATAAACTTGTATTATCTGCGCAAAAATCTTGGAAGGAATAGAGCCTTAGAAGTTTTAAAAATGCGAAATAGCGGGCATAGCGATAAACTATTTAATTTTACGATCGGCAAAAATGGCGTGTCGATTTTGAAATGAATGTGACCGAAGAAACCAGTTCGAAGCACCAGAACAACATTATTGTTCTGTTGAACAATATGCGCATTGTCGCCGTGCGACAATTGCGTGGACCACAAATCGAAGCATCAATTTGTAGATCGTTCGGTCACAACTCCCAATTTTTGTTCTGACAAAAATGGGCATATTTTTGGCGTCGAGCCAAAAATCTTGTCACAAATTGGGTCGCTGCGAACATTAACGCCAGTGCCAAAAAATGGCTTTGATATTTGATGCGAAAGTCGCGTCAAAGCAGCGGAGTACCAAACCCAATTTTGAAATAAATTAAAACAATGCTACTGCATAATCCAGAAGATAAACAGAACAATTTGAAGTAACTAAAAGCCTGCCACTTTTATCTACCGCTACAGCCCTGCTCAATGGACCTATAAAAGGACATTCTGATCGATGAAGCTGTCTCATTGAATCTCTATTTGCCATAACATAAAGCTGATTAATATGGAAACTGGTTCCAACTGGAACTCTGAACATCTCATCAAACATACTCCAGTCACCAGATGTTTTAGGAAAATCTTGTAAAAGAAATACATTTGAATCATCGGCTTTTAATTTATAGTTACCATTCCCAAAATCAATTATATCAAAATCAGGATGCTCGACAACTAATACACAGTTTACTTTGCCCCTAAATAGCTCTGGAACAATAAATGAAATAGAGTAGTGTTTTTTATAGTAATCTTCCCATTCAAAGGTAACCTCATCTTTAAATGGTGTATTTGGACTTTCGTATATAACTAAAGTTCCTGATGAGGTAACATTAGAATAAAGAGATCTCAACTGGTCTTTATCTTCGGTTTCTGTTAGAATCTTATCATGAACAATGTTTGGAACAAGTAGTCTAACTTCTCTTTTGGCTAATGCTACTGCTTCGAAAAAATTTATACGTCCTGTAAATTCTATTACTGTCTTTGCTTTTTCTGGATCTAGACATCTTAGCATATGTCTTTTTTGTCTTAGTTCTTCGATTAATGTTTTAGCTTTAGATATGGATGGTCTAACTTCATGACTTGGTTCTGGTTTGTATCTGCCAAAGCGGCTAGCTGCTGCTATAGGCTGTAGGCTATAGGGCGTAGGGTTTAGGCTATAAGGTTTAAGCCTTACTGCATCCTGCCCCAAGCTTATTGCCTCCAGCATCTTGCCTCCTGCTTCTACCCTATTGCTTATTGTCATTCTTCTCATGTCTATATTATTGGAATAGGGTGTTTATAAATGTTTTATCAAGGAATATAATAAATCTATTCTTAAATTTTTTCTTCGTTCTTTTAATATGCGAACGTTAAATGCCCAGACAAGTACTGAGTTTCTAATTGTTATATCTATAATATTTGTCATCTTGTTAGCATTTGTCACTTTATCGCAGCGCCAGTTTGTTGATGTTAATGTTAGTCGTATTGAACAACAGTCAAAAAATGTTGTTGACTCCCTAAGCGCAGCATCAAAAGAGGTTTATTCGCAAGGCGAAGGTGCACGCAAAAGAGTTTATGTTGAAGTACCGAATGGATATAATTACACTAACTCCAGCGTAGGCAATAGAACAATTTCAATGCGCGTGCTAAGCAGTGATTTTGTCAGAACGCTTGATTTTGATGTTTATGGAAGACTGCCCGCAGCAAGCGGCCCACAATGGATATGGGTTGTTAGCGAAGGAACGCGCGTTCGCATAGGAATTTCTTTAATAGCGCTAAACAAACCGTCGATAGTAATTGTAATGCTTCAAAACTCTACGGCAACAGATAATTTCGCTGTTCAAAATGTTTTCACCAGTACAGTAAATGTTTCGATTAGCAGTAGTTGGGGAAATCCAAATGTTGCGCTTGCACTTTCTGCAAATAATTTCACGCTCGCGCAAGGATCGAGCAATACGGTAACGCTTACTTTTACTTCATCCGGCAGCGCTGTAGGGTTTTATACAGGAAGTTTATCAATCACTGGAACTAGCGGAAGCGACAGCGATACGCTTAATTTGCCGGTAACAGTTGAGATTACATTACCGCCTAGTGGCGCTCCACCTTTATTTATAATTCCAAGTTATTGGAATGCGTCATTATTGGCTAATGATAATATTTCAAGAGCATTCGATGTTTGTACGAACTCAGTTACTTCTGTTTCAGGAGTTACATTTACTACTACAGTTGGGCCAGCAGGCTCGTGGGTCGGAAGCCTTGACGCATTGCCAGCTATGAGTCCAGATACTTGTCTAACAAAAATATTTACACTTTCAGTACCTAACGGTACAGCACCTGGAAATAATACCGGGACAATAACTGCTACAGGAAGCGGCGTTGCAAATGCAGTAGATACTGTTGCTTTATCAATACAAGTTGGAGGAAATCTAAGCGATATACTAGGGCCATTGGTAACAAATATTACACGTATTCCAAACAGGCCATTTGTTGGCGATCCAGTAACTATTCGCGCATTATGTGATGATAGAGGTCGTGGTGATAATAATATAATAAGAGGAGAAATAACTATGGATGGCGGATCTTGGAATATAATGAGCGCTAGTGATGGTACATATAATTCGCCAGCAGAAAATGTCAGCTACCAATTTTATGGATTATCATTTGGACAACATAACGCAACATTGCGCTGCACTGACTCTATAGGTAATGTCGGACCTAATGCAACAAATACTTTTAATGTTATGAAAGAGATATTGTTTATTACAAAGGATTTGGGCCAAAGCGGTTCAGAAACAGATTGGGTAAACTGGCTTAACACGCATTCGTCAAATGAGAGTTATACATGGAATAAAGACATAGTTCATAGAGTTATTGCAATAGATCCAAGCTTTGATATGAATAGGTATGCTATAGTTGTATTAGCAGATGATGGAGTTACTGGTGGAAGCACTGGTGCAAGCTTAGTAACAAAAATTATAAACTTTGTAGGCGCTGGCGGTGAAGTACTTTTAGTAGACGAAGCTTTAGGTGACCCAGCCGAAGACTTAGGAATCAGTAGTGGTTCTGGTGACCATACTGAATTGTATATAACGGTACAAAGCAACAATCATTATATTACAAGCGGACTGACTGCTGGTGGGACAGCTTATAATATATTTACTTCTGCAACAAAAGTTTATCACATTCGAAATTATGGAGGTACAATACTTGCAACTGATTACAATAGTAGTGCGCACCTTACCCATGCGCAACTCGGGCAAAGCGGCAATTTTGTAACATGGGGACCAACAAAACCATATCGATTCAATGTTAATGGTAATTACTTAACAGTTCGGGTTTTTGATTTCACTATAAATGCTTCTACTATAGGTACGAGCTGATCAAATGATTGCGCAAGTAACTCCAGAATTCTTAATAGTTGTATTGGCAATATCGGTTTTTTTTATTGTTTTTATGACGATTTATCAAAATCAATTAACAAATTTACAGCAAACAGAGGAAGAATTGCAGGCTCAAGAAGCTGCACAGAGAGTTGCGAATGCGATAAATTACGTTTATCTTGCTGGCGATGGGACTAGTTATGATCTAATTATCGTAGCGCCGCGATCAAATATAACTGCGCGCGGGAATTTTATAACTGCTGAAGTGATAAACACTGGCACATTATTTCAATTTCCATTAATAATAAACGTAACCAATACCACGATAAATAATAGCGGTAGGATAATAATAACAAATGTTGGTGGAACTATTGCGATTAACTAAATTGCATACGACAAGGCTGAAAGCCCAGGTAATTACTATTGATTTCGTAATTTTATCTTTAATAATAATGATAATGCTCTTCGCTTTCATACATACTTGGAATTTTTTAGGTTTAAGATGGAATAATATAAGCGATTACAACAATCAATATGTAATAGCACTATTTGCAACAGATTCGTTAGTTACGAGCGCAGGTAATCCGCCAAGCTGGGAAAATCTTGCCATAGTAAACGGAAATACGAGTTTTGGACTGGTTAATGAGAGAAATATAATAAACATACAAAAACTAAACAGACTCGCGAATATTTCGATACAAAATTACTCTTTATTCAAGCAGCGCTTGGGCCTGACAAATTATGAGGTATTCATCAATGTTACTGATCTTAACAGAACAATCTCTTATTATAGAATAGGCAATCCTGCTCCACAGCTTAATCAGACAGTATCGTTTGAGCGCTTTGTTTTTTTTAATGGATCAATTTCTATATTAAAACTCGAGGTATGGAAATGAAAAAGATAGGTGCAGGAACATTAGAATCGCAGAAGAGAGGTTTCTTGCTTACCATAGATGGAATTTTAGCGCTTGGAATTTTACTAATAGTTCTACTACTAATTTCAAACCAGATATTCCAGCCAGAATTACCAAGAGGAGTTTATCTAAAGCAAATTTCTTTGGATGTTTTAAAAGTTCTAAGTTATAATGGAAGAATTAATTCTGCGCTTAATGGAAATACAAGTGCAGTAAGAGAAATTTTAGAAGTACTTCCAAGTAATGTTTGCATGCAGCTTAACTTAGAAGACAGCATCAATGCAAGCACAATAACTATTGCAAAACCCGGGTGCGCAGGCTTTGGCAACCAGCTACAAACAACTTATAGAACAGTAGTAGTTGGAAGCAACAGATATGTTGCAAGATTGGAAAGTTGGTTTAGTAACTAAGCATGAGGCAGGTAGCGAGAGGCTTTAGGGAAGAGAGTATAAGCAGTAGGCAAGAAGCATGATGGTGTAAGAATGAAACAAAAAATACAAACTACGAACAAAGGATTCGTATCTACAATAATTGCAATTAGCCTTGCGATAATTTTAATCGCTCTTTGGCTAGCACTACGCCAGTCAGCTATAAATTTTGAAAGAAATGTGACTGAAGTGCAACCAATAAGCTTTGCTGGTTATTATTTTGATGGCATATTCGAAGAAGTGCGCGGAATAATCGGACCTGCGGCACTTTCGATTGAAGAGGATAACGCGACATTTAGAGTTTTAATTTCAGACACGATGCCAAAAGCAAATTTCAGCAATACGCTAGCTATATATAAAAATTATCTTGAAACGAATTTTTCATCTAGAATACATGCTAATGTTTCGTTGAATACTTCTAATATTACAGATGGCACATACGAACTAATGGTAGATCGCTTTCAGTATAGCTTTAATTATACAAACTCTAGCAGCAACTCAATCATCTTTAGTGCGATAAGCGGTAGCGCAGGAATTACAAACTACGATGTTAATATTTCGATATCAAAAACAAGACTATCTCGCACAGCTTTTGTAAATAATCCGGCCGGAGATATTAATGTAACGCTCACTTATACTGACAGTAGCGGCACGGTTACTGAAACAAGAACATTAATGTCGAACACCTTGGCAACTTCAAGCATAACATACACTGATAATTCCACGGTTGGCATAAATGTCGGCAGTGTTGCGAGCCCGGGCCAATTGCAGATAACGGATAATAGCGCATCGCCTGCATTTACATTTGTAGCAAGTTTCACTCTAAACAATGCAACAAGACTCTTCCCATATTACAATTCGCTGCTAAATTATACGCAAGGAAATGTTGCGCGCGTTGGTTTTGTGCAGAGATAGATATTTATTATTGCTGTAAGCTATAAGCTTTAGGATAGAGGCTAGTGACCTAAGGCTTACGGCTTAAAGCTTATTGCCTATGGCAGTGATGATTATGATCAGAACAAAAATAGACGACATGCTTAAGCTGCTAAAAGACAAACAAAGGCTTACAGTAGATGATGTTGCACGCGAACTCAAATTAGAAGTAAAGTCAGTTGAAAAAATTGCACAAATATTGGATAAAGTAGGAATTTTAAGATTGGTATATCCTATAAATGTCGTTGCAAAGGCTTGGCTCGAGCTAAAGGAGTTTAAAAAAGATGAAAACATTGTCCAACCACTTGGCCAATTAGTTGACGAGTACAATATTTCTGGTCTTAGAGGTCATGCTACTGGAAATGTAAAGATTATTTCTTCTGAAATTGAAAAACGACCGATGTATTTCATAACCATGCCACAAGTGTCAATTGCAACAAGGGCTTATTTTGATGGAGTAAAGGACGAGATAGCGAAACTAACACCCCTCGAGCAAACGGAGATAGTAAAGGAGGATATAAAAAAGGGTTTTGATATTCGTCACAAGGTTATTGCGTCTGTAATAGATAGGGATCTGAGACCTGAAAAAAGAAATCTTGATTCATTGTGCGGTATTCTCTTACGCGAAATGTATGGCCTTGGTGAAATAGAAGTTTTAATAGCAGACGATTTGCTTGAAGAGATTATAATAAATTCTTCTCACCAGCCGGTTGCAGTATATCATAGAAAACATGGTTGGTTAAAAACAAATATCCTGCCCAAGAGCGAGGAAGAAGTAGAGAATTATGCATCCCAGATAGCGCGCAAGATAGGAAAACAAATAAGCCTTTTAAACCCGATACTGGATGCGCATCTGGTTAGCGGGGACAGAGTAAACTCGACATTATTTCCAATATCCACTACTGGCAATACAATAACGCTTCGTTTATTTGCGCGCAATCCTTGGACAATAGTAAGCTTTCTTGATAAAACTAACAAGGTACTTTCGCTCGAAATGGCTGCACTGCTTTGGCAGGCGATTCACTATGAAATGAATATATTGATTAGTGGTGGAACTGCTTCTGGCAAGACGAGCGCGCTTAACGCAGTAGTATCGCTTATTCCACCTTACCAACGTGTTATAAGCATCGAAGATACGCGCGAACTTAGCCTGCCAAGCTATCAATGGAATTGGGTGCCACTTGTTACAAGAGCGCCGAATCCAGAAGGTTTGGGCGAAGTGAACATGCTCGATCTGGTTGTCAATTCATTGCGTATGAGGCCTGATCGCATTATTATGGGGGAAATCAGACGAAAGCGCGAGGCAGAAGTGCTTTTCGAAGCAATGCATACTGGCCATAGCGTATATGCTACAATGCATGCGGATACTGGCACACAAACAATAAAGCGATTAACCGAACCGCCAATAGAAATACCTGCAAGCGAAGTAGAAGATGTCCATTTGATAATGGTTCAATACCGGGACAGAAGAAAAAACTTAAGAAGAACTCTGGAAATTAGCGAGGTTGCAGTTGGACCTTCTGGACCTGAAGTTAACCATATTTATAATTGGCGCGCAAGAACAGACCAATTTCAGCTCGTACGCGCACCGCGCCGTTATGTAGAACAGATGAACTTGCATACTGGCATGACAGAAAAGGAAGTTGCAGAGGACCAGGAAGAAAAAAAATCAGTGCTAAGTTGGATGCTCGAACAAAAACTTAACCAGATTGAAGATGTTGGCGCGATAATGAAAATTTATTATGGGGATAAGGATACTTTGCTTAAGGCTGTTGAGAAGAAATTGTCGCCAACGAAGATTATATAAGAATTTCGCTCTATATCTTTAGATATGGTAGCTGGAGGATTAATACCTGGTTTTAGTTGTACAGGAGGTTACGATACTGATCGTTTCGGATCAATTGAAAGAGAACCACCTTTTCGGTCGTATCAAAAAAAATTATTTCAAGCAAAACTAACTAGCTTTGGCGATCGTGTTTATGCTGGGGTATCAAAACACTGGACTGGTCCAAAGAAACTAGGCCCAATTGATAGATTAAAAGAACGCGTACCTCACTGGCGCGATACTGACAAAAGAATTCAAATATACTTTTCTGTAACAATAAGAACTAAGGATTTGAAATGTGGCGCTCGCGAATTTTTAGAAGAAGCGAAAAGTCAGGGTTTTAGATTTGAAAGCCACATTTGGATTATTGGAGAATGCGTAAGAAATAATAATTATAGAGTCGAACTAAGCGAATTTTTACCGGCAAGTAAAAGAGATTTAGAGCAAAAATTAGCTGATTTTGTAAGAAGATTTAACACATTTGTTGCTAAGGTTTACGAGGCAAAAGAAGCAGGCCAGTTCGAAGGATCTGAGCATGGCAAACCTCCGCAAATCGAATTAGTTCCAGCTATAGAAAATGCACCTTTGGTTGAAGCTGCAGCACGCTAGTCAAATTATCCTGGTAACGGGGGAGAATCATCACTTGAGGTATCTGAACCGCTAGAGCCAGAAGTTCCGGAACTATCACTATTTGCATTAGCAGATCCGCTTCCGTATCCATTACCATACTCGTATCCAGAAGTATCATATCCTTTTGTAAGATCTGAGAAATCGCAAACTTTGCCGTTTGGAACGAAGATGGAATCGCTAAATGTGCCGGTAACACAATTGAAATTTGTTTGCGGAACTTTTTCTAAATCTGAACTAGACATCGCATTTGTTGTAGTGGTGGGTTCAGAAGTATTCTCAGTTACGCCCTTGGTACTGAATTTTAACCACGTACATTGGGGAGTGATTTCTTGAGAATCGCAACCTATGTAAAGAGCATCGCTATCCTTGAATATTGAAACTGCTTTTTTACATGTTGGACTATCTGTAGTATCAATTTCTGTTCTAAAGTTTTTTCCTTTCATGTATAATTTCATTGTTTCTTGTTTACCTTCGGCAGAAGCAATTTTCACAGTGCATTCTACTGGAACTCCTAATGCCACGAGCTGACCATAGTTTTTATCTGTTAAGTCAAAACTGTTACCTGGATTTGGTTGAGGACTCCCTGAACTAGATGGAGAAGATCCCGGAGCTGACCCTGGTAATGGTGCTGGGGTTGCGCTAGGGGGCTGACCTTGTTGCTGGGTACATCCGAATACCAATAACATGACTACAAATAAACCAACAAAAACAAATTTCATTTAAATCACATAAACCTTTAGAAAGAGAAATTTAAAAAGGTTGCTCAAGTATCTTGAATATGGTCAACGAAGAAATGACAAAAATACCTCTAAACTTGTTTTCATTCAATAGAATGTCTCAATTCAAAAGATTTTCTTCGCTTGGAAACGCACTGCGCATTTTCAATAAAGGAATAGATAGTGACTTGCGAGCGCTAGGGACAAACCTGGATGGAAATTTATATCTTGCAGCTTCTTTTTTTTCCGCGCTTTTTTATGGAGTAATATTCGGAATGATTATTTTTGTTTTAACTTTTCTAATTCCGAGCCAAAGGCCGTCTGCAATTAAGTTCGGCATTGGATTTGGATTTATTTTTTTCTCTACATTCTTTTTATTGCATGTTATACATCCGACAATACTAAAAAAGAAGATAGCTGGGCGTCAAAATAAAGACTTGTTATTCGGATTAAGAGAAATAGTGATGAGTGTTGAAAGCGGCGTACCTCTTTTTGATTCTTTGAAAAATGTTTCGCTTTCGAACTATGGCCATGTGTCAAATGATTTTTCAAAGGTTGTTAGAAAGATAGAGAGTGGTGTATTCGAACGAGATGCACTGCAAGCATTGGCAATTGAAAGCGAAAATGAATATTTACGCAGGGCAGCATGGCAAATTGTAAATGCACTCGAAACTGGCTCGAAGGTCAGCAATGCACTTTCTAATATAATCGATGTACTTGAAAAGCAAATCAACCGCGAGATCAAGGATTATTCTTCGAATCTTAACTTTATTATGTTAATATATATGCTAATCGCAGCAGCCATTCCTTCTCTTGGTGTTACATTCATGATACTTTTATCAGCGTTTAGCGGCGCTGGCGTGACACAATCGACAATATTCATAGTGCTTGGGATATCGTTTTTTGTCCAGGTTATAGTACTCGGCTATGCGAATGCTACCAGGCCAGCGATATTCGGTGCGTAGAATGCCGAATCGGGGTACCAAAGGCGGGGTCCCGATTCTAATATAAGAATGACAAAAGTGCATGATCATTGACAACATGGCAAAAAAATGTTGTCAATATTTGTCAGCATAGCTGACAAAGCATAAGGTGATATGAGTCGATGGATTTTTCAAAAATTTATAACAGTATTGGGGATAAATTTCCAACTGGAATACACAAGTACTTAGAAACAAAGCTAAGATACGCTG
The DNA here is from genome assembly GCA_023247345.1 of Microcaldota archaeon. Classification (GTDB taxonomy): domain Archaea; phylum Micrarchaeota; class Micrarchaeia; order Anstonellales; family Bilamarchaeaceae; genus JAGVWJ01. Next base: position 20,470 of record JAHFGR010000004.1, read on the forward strand.
GGGTAGAAGCAAATACACTTATATGGATTGGAGAGCGTGCTCTGCTGATAATATTATTCAGTATTGCCGGCTTTATGGGTTATTTGGATCTTGATAAGAATTACGTAAACGCTCTCGCTATATTTATCTTACTTTTGGTATTGTTTTCTGTTTTGATCTACATAAATCTGTTTTTCATGGTTGTTGGAAGAACAAACAAGGTCGAAAAATCATTGCCTGATTTTCTTATGCTTATCGTATCAAATTTACATGCCGGAATGACGCCATTCGCAGCATTTGTGCAGGCAGCAAGGCCAGAATTCGGTCCATTGTATTATGAAGTAAAGGAAGCTGCGGCGCGCGTTGGCGGTAAGCGCAGTCTTGATGCTGCTCTAATGACGTTGAGCAACAGGTTTGACTCAGAGGTATTTAGAAAAACAGTAAATTTGTTCTTAAAGGGGATTAAAGCAGGTGGACAATTAGGAAAACTGTTAGCAGCAAATGCCGAGGAGATAAGAAAAATTCAGGATTTAAGGGCAGAGCTCATAAGCACTACGCAAACATACACAGTATTTCTCGCTTTTATTGTTGTTATTGTTATGCCGTTTTTATTAGGTGTAAGCGCTAATTTCTTAAGCACATTCATCAGCATAAAATCGCAAGTTGGCGTTCCGCAAGACGGTGCTAAGGCGATATCGATATTTTCAGGAAATATTGGGGTAACGCCGCAGCAAATGCAAATAATAGCAATAACAGCATTGAGTATAACTTGCTTGATAGCTTCAATGTTCATGGGCGTTGTAAGGAACGGTAAACCATTATACGGATTGAAATACTATCCTTTCTTGATTGCTGCAGCACTTATATTTTTCTTTATTACCCAGGCTATAATCGGGAACGTAATAACATTACAGTAAAAGTCTGACGGTATAATGAGCCGAATTTTAATTTGGCTCTGGATAGTAAAGTTTATAAATATAAATAACATACCTATTTCAAGGATAGATTAAAAAATCCATTGAAGGATTTCAAGGTGATATGTATATGAAGAAAGCACAGGTTTCAACAGAATATTTGGTTATACTCGCTGTTGTGCTTGTTATAGCACTAGTCGTAGTATATCTAGTAAGCCAAGGATCTAGCTTAGGTTCTGGAATAACAGAAACACAAGCTCAAGAATATTGGAAAGGTACTTCTCCATTTGCAGTCAATGGTTACAGTGCATCTGCTACAAGCCTAAACTTAGATATGACTAATACTCAACAAGAAGCTTATACAATAACTTCTATTTCCGGAACTGGAATAACAACATTTGCAGTAAGTACTGCGTTTAACCCAGGACAACAAAGAACAGTTACATTAACACTAGCAGCTACATGCGGATCTGCAGGAACTAGATACTCTTATGGAAACGTTACAGTTACCTACACTACATCTGCTGCCTTAACAAAAACATTTGTAGCGCAGAAACCATTAGTAGGAACTTGTTCGTAAATTTTTTCTTTTTTTCATTTATTTTTTATTTCTTTCTGTTCTATTTATTATTAGGTCTAATTGAAATGAGGTCTTTCTTATGAAAGTAGCAATTACTGGGTTTGGCAGAATAGGCAAAATGTTTCTAAAAGCTGCAGTACAACAAGGCGCGCTTGGCAGGGATTTTGATGTTGTTGGGATTAATACGCGAAGCGCTATTGATATGCATATTCACATGTTCAAATATGATTCGAACTATGGTAGGTTTGGCGGTAAGGTTGAAGCACGCAATGGTAATTTTGTACTTGATAATCATGAAATA
>JAHFGR010000098.1:0-1789 GCA_023247345.1 Microcaldota archaeon
ATAACCAGTTCGTTTTTGGTGATTGTGCCCGTCTTATCAACCGCGATAATGCGAGCCTGACCAAGAGCTTCCACGGCTTGTAGTTTTTTTACCAAAGCATTCCTCTTGCTCATACGCCACACACCGGTCGCAAGAATTAGCGTAACCACAATAGGAAGACCTTCCGGAATAATAGAAACGGCTAGAGAGACAACCGTAGTAAACATTTCAATTGCCGATTTGCCGAGAATAAGACCGAATGAAAATAAAAATGTGCTGATACCTGCTACCGTGATAATTATAAGCCGAGACAGATAGCGAATACTAGCTTTTAATGGAATCTCGGTATTGATTGTAGCGATCTGTTTGGCGATTTTTCCGATAACCGTATCAGAGCCGGTTCCAACAACAATTGCTTTGCCATTTCCGGACACAATATTCGTACCCTTAAACACCATATTCTTTTGATCAACGGTGGGCAGATTTTCTCTTTTCAATAACTCGGCATTTTTTTGTACCGGCATTGATTCACCGGTCATAGATGCTTCATCGGCTTTGAGATTGTTTGAAAAAATGATACGGGCGTCAGCCGGGACTTTTTCTCCCTCAGAAAGTAAAATTATGTCACCGGGGACTATTTCCGTGTCGGAGATAATAAGTTCTTTTCCGTCACGAAGGACTGTTGCTTTTGTTTCAACAAACCGTTTTAGAGCAAGAAGCGTATTTTGAGCTTTTCCTTCCTGTATAGTTCCGACAATAGCATTAAACAACAAAACAGCGAGGATAATTGATCCATCAACAGTCTCGCCCATTAAAAATACAATCGCGCTAGCAACTAGGAGAATATAAATAAGCGGGCTTTGGAATTGATGCAGAAAAATAATTGATAAACCATCAACTTTGCTCTCCGGTAGTTTATTATAGCCGTGCTCTTTGAGACGGCGAGCCACTTCGTCCGCAGTCAAACCGCGCTCGCTGGTATGGAGAGTTTGTAAAATGTCGGTGATTATTTTTGAGTGCCAAGTATTTTGCATATTATTATTCGTTTTATAAAATACTTCTGCTACATTATTTTATTAAATCATCAACACCAACCTCAAGCGCCTTGGCGATCTTGGTTAGGGTTTCAATTGTCGGGTTCTGATTAACGCCATTCTCTACTTTAACAATGGTATTGAGCGATAAATCAGCAAGGCGAGCTATTTTTTCGAGAGAGTAACTCTTTTTGCCCCGCAACTTCCTTAAATTGTCCGAAATGTTATTTGACATTGCATTCATAATTGCTTAACATTATAATATATAGAATATGATATATAACATAATTTCTTGGTATCACAATGATACATAATTTAAACAATTTTGTAAATGAATTTTTAAGGGGTTCCGCCAAAAATCCTGCCCCAAATTTCGCCAAAACAAAAAGAGGAGCAAATGGAAAATTCCTCCCCAAACCCCTCCTTTTCCATTTGCGACATCCAAATTCAAAAACAAATGAGCCGAAGTTTTGGCAAATCCTTTCCCCAAAAAATAGTTTTGCCAAAACTTCGTCCACTGAATTGGCACTAGAATTCCGTCAGTTTCTCCTTTGGAGAAACCCGACCTCGCCCGCCACCACCATACCGAAAAAAAGAAACCTGAATCGGCGACAAACAAAACAGAATGCGTGGTGGCGAGGCGAGGGTGGAGCGGAACAGCAGAAGCGGAGGCAGACTGTCGTATCCGACAGTCTGGTGGAGCGGATGCTGTGCCGTGACGGAATTCGTCGTGGAGCGTACGATTACATTTCACATCACCACACGCTCTGCGCGTG
>JAHFGR010000098.1:1799-5161 GCA_023247345.1 Microcaldota archaeon
GGATTTGAACCTCCATACCCTTACGGGCATCAGCTCCTAAGGCTGACGTGTCTACCAATTTCACCACCCGCGCAATTTGTAGTAACTATAGACAATTTAAAATAAAACGCAAACTTCCCCGACAGCCAGGGAAGAGATGCAAGAATAAATTCAACTGATCAAGCCAGCCAAACCCAATCATGATCCGCCCAATGTTGTTACTGTACTAGAAATAGTGTTAACAATACCCATTGCCGCAACCATAATCACAACACCCAAAATTCCCCAGATAATGTGTTGCTTACCCCTCTCCGTCTCTTTTTCGTTGGAAGAACCTTGTATAAATTCAACAATACCATAAAGAAAAACAATGAATGCGAATCCAAACATTACTCCGATAATCGGATTTATAATCTCCGTTTTTATTTTACCGATTATGGAATCAGTAGTAGCTGCATGCGCTACGTGTATAAACAAACTTAACATAAATAAAGAATTAATTAAATACCGAGGACATCCCTTATCAAAGCAACTATTCCCCCGATTGAAAACATAACAAATATTGCAATTACACCGTAGAAAATTGAATTTTTAGCTTGTGCCTTCTGCTTTTCGTCTACCCCACTGACATATGACGTTAATCCATAGATAAAATAAAATAGTGCCAGTGATGCAAATATTGGAGGAATGAGTTTAAAGAAATTAAGGATCTTGGACGAAACATCATTCAACGTCGCTGCAAAAGAAACAAAAGGAAACAAAAACAGAAAAAGTGAAATTTTAGCTTTTTCTATTTTTATTTTCATTAAGCTAATTTTTACTTAATTGAGGGAGCCGTGAGGGTGCCGCCGCCAACACCAGTAGAAGAACCGAGGAGTGCAACAATGCCTCCTATAGAGCTTATCACGAAAATTATTATCACTCCATAAATCATGGTAGTTTTAGCAGCTGCCTTCGTCTTATCATCCACACCCATTGTATAACTTGCCAGACCGTAAAAAAAGTATGCCAATGCTAAATAAAACGCGATGGTAGGTAACAACTTAACTGTACCTAAAATTGAATTTGCAGATTCAGTGAGCTTACCTAGACCACCACCACCTGCACCCGCCTCCTCAGCCATAGTTAACAGAGGGAATAGAAATGCACCGGTTGATATTAATAATTTAACTTTTTTAGACATAATATGTTTATAAATAATAATGGTTAATAATTAAGTTTTAATTGCATCAACTGTGCTTTGGATTAGAGAGAATATAACCTTCGCCCCAACAATCAATACGGTTCCCACCACTGTCCACATAAACATAGTTTTTGCGGTATCAAGCTTCTTAGGATCTCCTAGTGATGTCACAAATGTAAAACCGGCATACACGAAGAAAAAAGCGGCAACTGGAACTCCAATTGTAATCATTGTATCAAGTATAGCCTTAACTAAATCTCCAAATGTTGAAGATTTAATGGGATTTTCAAGCGTACCAGACACTGCACCGACAAATAAAGGAACAAGGAGTATGCTCACTATTATAATATTAAGTGTGATTTTTTGAAATACGTTTTTCATAATACTGTGGATAATTAAAGATTAACCTTTTTTTGGCAACATATCTACAAATGGTACTTTTGCAATTGTAGAAAATATTGTTTCAATAATTAACCATGCCGCAATCGCAAGAAAAATACCCCACAATATATCGATGAACATCTCATGCACCCTTGCCAACTTGCTGGGATTGCCTACGGCAGTAAAATATTGAAACCCAGCAAAGGCGATGGCAAGCGCTGCCAGTGGAGTCATAACATCTACTAGAAGAAAATTCATTACTTTTTGAAAAAGCTCATTGAGATCGCTTAATCCACAAGATCCCGCCTGACAACTTGTTGGCACCAGTCCACCTGTAGGCGTGGGTATGTCCTCGGCATAAGAAGGATTGTAAGTAGCACACGACATACCGATAAATACGACCACAAATATTGCTTTTAATAGAATTGAGCTCGGATTCATCTAATTTTTTTGGATTAAATTATTTAGTTTCTGGGCCGAGGCGTCGATTGCATCTCTCGGCTGTTTAACTCCGGATAATATTGATTCGATCATTTCTTGAAATATCGCACTTGATTCTATCGGCATTGGATCAAGCCAGGATCTAGACATTATGGCTGAAGAATAGAATATTGAAGCCACGAGATCACTCGTCCCTATAGATAGAAGATCTCGCCTAGCAGGAGGTAAATTTATTGCTGAAGAAACTAGTTTTGCAAAGTTAGTAGTGGCCATTGCTATCGCAATCTCTTTTGCAGCTGCTGCATTCCTTGTGCCTCTCGTTACAGAAATTGCATATATATCAGCGTATGTTACTCTATTTTTTTCTACGTCGCGCTGAGGAAGCACCCCCACATCAAAGTTTAAATGAGGATTACTCCTTCTAATGGAGCCATAGTCACTCGCCAATCCAAGATACATTGCCAATGATCCTCCAGAAAATGCCGCCTTCGAATTTGGCATCGAAACATTCCATGAGTAACTCTTCTTGGCAGAATTAGAAAAATCTATAAAAAACCGAACTGCAGATTCCACATTTGAATGCCCAAAGACTACTTTTATTGGAACTCTTGTATTGCTAGATGCGGCCTCATCTGGATTGTCGAATGAAATTATGCCGTCCCCGGCCTGCATAAACAATGCCGAAAGAATCTCCTTTGCATGTTCAAGATTATTATATACACCAAGCGCAATTGCAGCCTGAGAAATATTACCCCCTCTGTCGCTGATTGTTAACTTGTCGGTAAGATTTGACACCTCACCCCATTTTTTGGGAAAACTAGCGACTCCAGCAGTAGAAAAAATATCTTTATTCCAAAACATTATTAGTGGGTCCGCATACAGTGGCATACCCAGTATTCCAATTCTAGCCATATACTGTGAAGCCCCCTCAATAAATGTATCTGAAAAAGTACGTGAAGAGTACAGATCATAGGTAATTGGTAATATTTTGTCGTAGTTTTGAACAATGAGCGATTGGGGTGAGATAATCAGATCAGGGCCATCCCCAGACGCAAGGGCAGAAACTAGATCATTTTCGAGGGTATCTTTATTTTTTTCCACATACTTAATGGCGAATGTTTTATTATTGTCTGAATTAAACTGATCAACTGCATCAGCAACAGCATTCGCCGATACTGTACCCCATACAATAAAGGTTCCTGCACTAAGAATACCTCCTCCGGATGACTACATACTGAAAATTAAAACCGCAGTGACAGCAAGCACTCCGAATATTGCCAACACAATTGCTTGGAAGAGATTCACCTTAGGAATTAATAATTAATAAAGAAGAATTAATACTCAGCGGATATGCTTTCGGTTTTAAGTTACAATTTTT
>JAHFGR010000099.1 GCA_023247345.1 Microcaldota archaeon
GATTAATCGTGTTCATCCTTCGCTCGGCAAACACATGATTTTTGTCGATATGAAGGAATACGCGTTCGAGCGATTGGATGCAGAGAAAAAACTTGATAAAAAATTAGAGGAAATGAAGAAAAAATATGGTTAGTCTGAATAAGATAACATTAAAAAATAATTACGTTGAGTGTTAATTATGTCAGATCTAAACTTAGTAGAAAACATCATTCGCGATAAATACGGTGATCTTGGTGTAAGAGTATTCAATCTAATTGATGGTCAGCGCAATACCGAGCAAATAATGAATGCTACTGGTGTTTCAGAATCAAAATTAATCGAAATGCTTGGGTTTATGGAACAAAAAAATATAATCAAAATGCGCTACCCAAGAGAGGATACAGTACAACCTTTCAACGTAACGCTCCCAATTTATATAAGACAAAAGATGCAAAAACACAGCGAGGTTAATTGGACAGAAGTTATCCCTAAATTAATATCGCTCTACGTAAATAGTCTTGAAAAAAATATCGAATTATTGAGTTTTAAACTACCTTCTAAGACAAAACTCAAAGTGAAAAAGCCAAAGCCGAAAAAGCCAAAGGTAAAAAAGAAAAAAAAGGCATCAAAAACTATTAAGAAAAAATCCAAAGCCAAAAAGAGATCAAAAACAAAGAAGAAGTAGTTATCCAATTTCTCAAAGGAAAGTTATTAAAACACTTATTTCCAATAGTATCAACATGCAAGCTTTAGCTAGCCGAAGAGAAACTAGGAAATTAATAATGCCACCAGCTGCAGCAGACAACCGATTCAGAAGATACGGTCCAATAGAAAGTCATGAAGTAAGAACAACTGATGTTACTGGCACGGAAATAGAAAGACTAAGACAAAGAAGGCAAATGCTAAGAGAAATGGATCCGGAAAAAGTAAAACAGGTAATTGAATTTCATCGAGATCTAAATTTCTTCCAAGCACTTGTCATAGCCCAAAAAGAAAGTAAGCTTATTGTCCCAAACGATGTTCACGATGGGATTCTAACAAAAACAAGCGATGAGCCGTATTTGAGACAAAATTACTCAGTATGGACTGGTACTTTAATAATATATGGGGTACCAGGTAAAAAACTAGGCAAAGAAGTTGTTTATAGATTTAAAGATGATAAAGGTGTTCAATATTCTATTTCCTTCAAAGTCCCAAAACAATTCAGAGGTTTAAGAAATTGTGCATTAGTAATAGAACACCCAGATTTTGATTTAATAAATGTAGGAGAAAATGAATACGAATTAAAAGTTGAAGGAGAAATCCGTTTAATAGAAAGCTTTCCTAGAGAAAGTGATTGGTACAATACAGCTCCAGAAACAAAAATTCCTCAAGGTGAACCAGTAAAAGAGTCAAAAGATCCTGAAGAGCATGACTCTTTGGGAGATCGTGACCAAAGGTCACGAGAAGCAAGATATTTATGGCGAAGAGAAGACGCTCATATTGGTCCTGTGGCTCGCTACGTCCTCGTCTACGGCGACGACGGGAGGGGCGTCGACCTGGTCAACAGACCGTCCACCAGGTTGGGGATGGCGTTGTTCTAAAATTTTTTATTGTACAGTTACAGGTGGTTTTTCCTGCCCGGTAACCGGGGCTACTTTTTCATTTCCGCCCTTTTTTTTCATATAAGAATAAACCAGTACAATTATAACTAGTATTATCGCCCCTATTGCGAGCACTGTATTTTGATCTAATGCAGTTTTTTCTTCAGGTTTTCTTATCTCATTCGCTTTAATTGCTAATTCTTTTGCACTGTTTGCTAAACTAAGTGCATTTTTATAATCTCCTTTATCAAACGAATCTTGCGCTGATGAAATTAAAGTTTTTGCTTCGCTAACATTCTTGTTTGCGTTTTGCGCGATATTAATCGTACTTTCTGCATCCTTTATTGCATTATCTGCGGCTATTTTTATTTCATCATCTTTAGGTGGTTGTGGAGGCGGTGTAGGAGGAGGTTGGGGTTTTGGAGGTTCTCCTTTTGTTATACATCCCCCACCTTGACATATTTGATCTGAAGCGCACGTTACTCTACTATTTCTCTGTTCAGCATTATCACAATAATATTCTGATAAAACCGTCTGTGATAAACATTCATCGTTTACAGTGTTTCTTTCTATTATATTTCCATTCGAGTCTTCTAACCCCCATTCAACGGTTCCTTTTAGCTCGGGTTTCTGTCCGCCATCTGTATCACTGCAATATGGTGTTGCAGTTACTGAAGGTGCAACACATTTTCCACTACTACAAACTTGTCCAGAAGGGCAGTCTCGATCTAAGGCAACTCTTACGCTGCCATCACAAGAGTATTCTTTAACCGTATTACTATCGACACATCCATCTTGTTCGTCATTTCCGCTTACTTCAATTAATGTTGTTGAATTGCGTGTGCCAGCGCGCGTTGTACCTCGAACTGTTAAACTATCTGCATCATTATCAGAGCAAAATTCTTCTATTGTTGATGTTGGTCCAATTGGCGGGATACACTTAGTTCCAGTGCAACTATATCCTGTTGGACAAGCTATTGATCTGTTTATCATCGAGGTCCCAGAGCAGGCGGCTTCTCTTGCCGTATTAGCGTCTATACAAGAGTCTCCATATGTTGCAACTATTCTACTTACTCCTTCCTTTTGTCTCGAGACTGTAACTGTCCCAGCAGTAGTTGCATCAATACCATCATTATCTGTGCATACAGGGTCCCCTAATACAAATCTTCCACTGCTGCATACATAATTAGTTGCAGAAGTAATTATGCTATCATCTAATATACTTCCTTCAGTACATTTTCTCTCTTTGAGATGGGTTGCATTAACGCATACATCTGGGAAGATACTTTGCCCACTAACTTGGCCAATTGTGTATAAATTTATGTGGGTGCTATTTGTCTTATTAGATTTTATTGTTTTTGCTGTAACAGAGGTTGCAGTACTAGCATATAATGGATTACCTTCATCTGGATCAGTGCAATAATACTCCTCTCTTGTAGTTACAACAAATGTTGCCTTCTTGCTCGAAGATGAAACTGCGCAAGAGCATGTAAAAAGGCAGGTATAAGTAAATGTTGCATCTATATCCTCTAGTTCTAATGTAGTGCGCACTCCTCTGCTAGTTGCTGTCTCAGGTATAATGAACTCATCACTTTCTCCTTGGGATAGATTTGTTGTTCCATCCCTTATACTTCCGCCAAAATTTACTAATACATAAGAATTTGATGTAGAAAGAACACAACTACCTGAGAAAGGACTATAAGTTCCTTTTGCAACTATATCCTCAACCGTAAATCTAGCACCTTCTACAGTAAAGGTTTTACCCTCCACGTAAGGTCCCACCGTATGGGTTGTTTCTGGGATAACTGCAAAAGAAATAGAAGTCAGAAAAATTAAAGAAAGAATAAACAGTGCTAATTGTCCAAATTGCATGATTGACATTCTCAGTCAATAATTAAAAACCTATTTTTTTGCTTTGCATGCATTAATTGCCTCGCCAAGCATATATATACTACCGCAAATTAGAATAAGATCCTTCTTTTTGGCCATCTTTTTCGCAAATTTTATGCTTTGTTTAACATTCTTTATTGCAACTGCCTTTGTATATTTATTTGCTTCCTTTGCCAATTGCTCTGCCTTCTCACATCTTCCATTTTTTATCTCGTTAGCAATTAAAAAATCGCAATGCATTGCAAGCAGTTTCAGAATCTCATGCCAGTTTTTATCTTTCATAGCTGTGAATACGCAAATTAATTTTTCGTAATCAAACAAATCTAAATTCGCAATAAGCTCTTTCATTCCATGAGAATTGTGCGCTGCATCAGCTAGTATCAGTGGTCCTTTGCCTAGTAGTTGCATTCTTCCAATATTTTTCGCATTTTTTAGCCCTTTTCTTATTGCATCTTCTTCACAGCCTAACTGCTCAGCAGCAACAACTGCCAATGCTGCATTTTTTGCTTGGTACCTTCCAGCTAAACTCGTTTCTAGGTTTATGTAAAAGTTCTCCCCAACATAGTCAAATTTTGTTTCTTTATTGTTTGCAGTTTTTAGTTTAACAAAAAAATTTTCATTTAGAGATTTTAATGTAGCACCTTTTTCTTCAGCGCGTTTTTTTATCATTGCAAGTGCAACGCCGTTCGCAGTAGTTATCGCTATTTTGTTCTTTATTATTCCTGCCTTGTCCTTTGCTATTTCTTCCACTGTTTTGCCAAGATATTCTGTATGCTCTAGATCAACATTGGTAATAATAGCAATGCTTTCGCTTGCAATATTTGTTGCGTCATAAGTTCCGCCCATTCCTATTTCCATTACTGCGAAATCACAGTTCTTATCTGCAAAATATTTGTATGCGATTGCAGTTAGCGCTTCAAATAAAGTCAAGTCATAGCCTTGCCTAAATAAATCCAAAATTTCCTTTTCATATTTCTTAAGTTCGCGATCGCTAATATCATTTCCATTTATTTTAAAGCGCTCATTATATTTGAATAAATGCGGCGAGTAGTAGGCACCAACTTTGTAATCAGCTTCCTTTAGAATGCTTGCCAAATAGCTTGTTACACTACCCTTGCCATTTGTTCCAGTGACTAGTATTACCTTCATTTTATCCTGCGGATTGCCTAGCGCTTTGCAAATTGCTCTTGTGTGTTCTAAACCTGGCTTAATTCCAAATTTAGCTAGATGTTTTTCTAGGAGAAGCATAAATTTATTTGGATCAAAATCTTATTTAAGTAGAGCAACACAATTATTATAAACACTTCCTTCCTTAAATCTTAACATGCAAGCTTTACATCAAGAGAGAAGAATAGGAAATCCAAGAATTCCAATATCCATAGCAGCAGACAGTAAATTAGGTGGATTCAGCAGATATGGTCCAATGGACAGGCACGAGGTTAGAGGGTTGAAGGTAGAGGGAACGGAACTCGAAAGACTAAGAGCAAGAAGAGAAATGTTAAGGTCAATGACACCTGAAAAAGCATTGGAAGTAATAGAATTTCATAAAGGCTTAAACTTATTTCAAGCGCTCGCTTTAGCTAAAAAAGAAGGAAGACTTATTGTCCCAAACGATGTTCATGATAAAATTCTAATCGAAACTAAAGATGAAGAATATTTAAGACAAAATTATCCAGTATGGACAG
>JAHFGR010000100.1 GCA_023247345.1 Microcaldota archaeon
CCATCTTGGAAATGAGGCGTGCTTGCAATCCATCCATTTGTTTCATAGCGCCAGCGCAAATCACCATCAAGTAAATCAAAGGCGTATATCGCGTTGTCTTGCGCGCCAATATATACTATCGAATTTTCCACTACTGGTTTGGAAATCCAGAAATCTGCAACCTTGTTTCTCCAAACAACTTGTTTATTGGTATTTACAGCTATAAGCTCATTGCCTGCGCCAAAAATTATATTGGAACCGCTTATTGTCGGGCTCGTATATTGCACTGCTGTTGAATAATTAAAGAAATTAGTAACGTTATTCGCTTCTAAGGTAAAAACGCCAGCATCAGTAGTAAGATAAACTTTATTTTGCGAGCTGTCAATTCCGAATATGGTTTTTATTTTGGAGTTTACTTGCGGCACGTTAAATTGAGATTCGATCGTTCCATCTTTTTTTAATTTTGTTACTGTTCCATTGTTGTTTGCTACGATTATGCTATTTTGAAATAATATCGGCTGAAGTACATACTTACCTACCTGTTTTTTCCATATTAATCTGCCATTATTCAAGAATATCGAATGAAGATTGCCGTCTTGCGATCCAATAAAAATGTTATTACCGCTTATTATCGGTTTTACTGTTATTCCTGCGTCTGCAGTATACTGCCATGTTGCCTCTGCAAAATTCACACTAGCGAGTAAAATTAGTACAATTCCTATAAGGATAATTTTTTGCATGGGATGAACTAGTAAATAACATATAAATAGTTTACGATTGCCCTGGGCCCTACTGCCTCAAGCTTATTGCTCCTACCTTACTACCTCTAGCCAACTATTGAATCGTGTTTTCCTTCCTTGATTTCCTTTATCATTGCCTTTGCATTTTTTCCATTTACAGTTACGCCCATGCTTACACAGCTTCCGAGTATTTCGTTTACTACGGATTTTGTATCCTTGCCCAGTGAGTTGCTTTTTTGTTTGGCGATTTTTGCGATTTTCTCCAGTGAGATATCTCCTGCTTTAGCATCTTTGCTTGCAGCGCCTTTTTGTATGCCTGCTTCTTTTTTTATTATTTCCGCCGTTGGTGGTGTGCCAATTTCGATTTTGAATTCTTTTGTTTTTGTATTTACTATTACTTTTACTGGTACCTTCATCCCGCTAAAGGCGCCTGTGACTTCGTTTATTTTCGCAACTACCTGGCCTGCATTTACACCTAGCGGTCCAAGAGCTGGTCCTAACGGGGGCCCGGATGTTGCCTTTCCGCCTTCTACAATCGCATCAATAGTTTTATCCATAAAATCACCAATCTAAATAATTAGATACTGAATTATATTACGATTCGCTTTTTAAATCTAGTGAATATGTTCGTTTCTTACCCTTTGCGTAATGACATGAATTATTGCGCCACCTAGAGTCGCAATTATTCCAAATAACGCAATAATGCCAGGATGCTTTTCTTCATGTTTCTCTTCTGTTGCTTTCTTGTTTAACCTTGACAGTGCATCAAGAAATCCACTTCCAAATCTTTTTCTAGCTGTTTCTTTGCCTTCATTGGTTTTTGCATCCAGCACCGCGGTTTCGACATTTTTTAGTATACTGGCTTCAGTGACAGTGTTTGACCGTAAAACTGGTTGTAAAATTGCAATCAGGTCCCTATCTTGAGTGAGGCACGCTTGTAAATTTGCTCTAAAACTAGCGCCGTTGGATCCGTTCGCATTATCCTCAATAAATCGTATCGACTTATCTATTTGGAACTTATTTGATCTAGCTATTCCATCTCGATACATTCCTGCCGCTTTTCTCGCCTCGCCCTTACATTGTGGTTTTTGTATGTCTTCTGCTATCGGGTCTTCTAGAACAAGTTCTGTATTTCTTAGTCTTTCTGCACGATGTACCGAATTAGAATAAAGATGCGCGCCAGAAATTACAGCACCTATCGCAAGCGAACCAAGTGTACTTATAAATGCAATTCGTACTCTACGATCTACGCGCTGCATGCGCATTGCATGTTGCTGCTCTCTAAGCAAGTTCAGTCTAATCATAATTACTATTGTGATAAAAAGTGTTTAAAAGCCTATCCCCAACCCTCTATTTTGATCTTATCAGGTTGCGCGCCTTTGCCTAATGCGTGCTCTTTAATGGTTTTAACAAATTCCACTGGACCGCAGAAATACCACATCTTTTCATTTGGTCTTTTAATATGTCTTTCAACCATCTCTTGATCTATTCTTCCGAGTTCGCCATCCCAGTTAGCTGGTGTTTCTTGAGTAAGCGTAAAAACAATTTTAATATTCTTATTTTCTGCTTGAAGTTGTTTTAATTCATTGTAATACAATATCGAGTCCTTTGTTTTATTGCTATAAAGTAATGTAAATTCGCCCTCTATTTTTTTCTCGTTTATGTGCCTTAGCATGCTTAGCATAGGTGCAACACCAGTACCAGCAGCTACAAACGCGCATTCTTTCTGATCCTGGTAAGCAAAATGGCCAAATGGGCCCGCAAGCCCGATTTCTGACCCGAGAGGTAGTTTATCCAATACACTGGTAAATTTACCCTCTGCCAGTATTTTTATACAAAATTCAAGCTTGCTAGAGCTTGGCGAGGATGCAATTGAGAATTGTCTAAATATTGAAAAATCTCCGTTTTCTAATAAATACAGATTAACAAATTGGCCCGGTTTGAAATTTATCTTATCTCCGTTAGTACTGCTTAAGGTAAATATTTTTACTATTTTACCGTCATTCCTAACGCTCGCAATCTTAAATTTTTTTATGTCCATATCTCCAACTCCAATAATAGGTATATAGGTATAAGAATTTGAGAGCGAGCCTTTTAAATTTTGCGTGATTATTCTTCTTAGGTGATTTTAGTGGATTTGCCACCGTTAGGTGTAGACGAGAACATGCCTATAATTAAGAAGAACAGACTCTCAACCGGCATTAAAGATTTGGATATCATATTAGAAGGCGGTTATCTTAATCCAGGTAATATACTCTTGCTCGGACCCAGTTGCACTGAAAAAACCACGCTCGCGTATCATTTTACAGCCATCGGACTCAAATCAAAGAACGAGCACGTTTTATTCTTAACATCAGATACAACTCCAACAAATATTAAAGAAAAAGCATCGTCCCTTGATCTGGATTTAAACGGAGATCTAAGTTTTATAGACTGTTATTCTTCTACAATTGGTAGCCCGTCAAAGGAACCAAATGTAACAAGTGTTCCTGGTCCGCAATCTTTAGAAGACATGTCTTTTGCGATTAGCGATATAATAAATAAAACTGCAGGAAAAAAATTGCGCGTTGTTTTTAGTTCGCTTTCAACCCTGCTTTTATATAACCCAAAAGATTCTATGCTTAAATTTTTGCAAGTAGTTAGTGGCAGGCTCCGCAATGCAGGCGCAACTGTGCTCTTTTTGGTCGAGGAAGGCGTGCATGACAAGCAGATCATTAGTACGGTTGAACATATAATTGATGAAAAATATTCCATAATTGACAAGGGCGGCTCGTTCGAGTTTAGCGTTCCTGCATTCGGTTTGACATTGCCAATTAAACTCGGGCCAAACGGTTTGATGATATTATAGTTATTTAAATTTATACGGCAAATGATTATCATGGATGAAGAAAATAAGCCAGAAACTGCTGATATAAAACAAGAAAAAAAAGTCAGTATAGAAGAACTTCTGACCAGCATGCGAAATAGTGGCGTTAATGGCGCGGTAATTAGAAATGATGGTCTGTTGTTATCTTCGACGATATCGCTTAACGAAAGCGGCGCAGGTACATTCGCGTCTTTGTCAAATGTTTGCGATGCGCTGCTAAAATCAGTAAAAGACAATCAAAGGGAGATAGAAGTTTCTGCCGGTGGTTTATTTCTTGTTCTTTTACCTGTAGGTACATATCTGTTATGCGGCGTAATAACTAACCGTGATCAAAAGAAAACTTTAAGAGAATATGCTGATAAGCTAAAATCGATAGTATGATTTTTTCTGATTTATTTTCAAATTATAAATACGCGGATATCCGCATTCACAACGGCCTAGAGTCAGCAATAAGAATAAACAACGACGAAATAAAATCTTCTTCTGGAAAATTCTATGGCATTTCAGCGCGTGTTTTGGAAAATAATTCGTGGGGGTTTGCTTCGAGCAATAATATAAATTGCGATATCAGCGAGCTACTAAAAAGCGCAGCAAGATTGGCAAGGCTGGAAAAAGGAAATATAAAATTAAAAGAAACACGCATCGAGAAAAAAAATATTAAGAATAAAATTAAAGAGATTCAATTAGAAACAAAGATATCCAATTTATTAGATGCTAAAAAAGAAATATGCGGCAAACATGTTATTGGTTCAGTTATCTCTTGCAACGATGCCAAAGTGAAAAAAGAATTCTATAGTTCCGAAGGTTCAGAGGTTGTCCAAGAGATTTATTATACCTATTTGTCTTATACCGCAATAACAAAAAGCGGCGATCTCGTACAACGCGGATACGAAAATGGTGCATCAATTTCTGGTTTTGATAAAATAAATCTTTATACGATCGCAAAGATTGCAGATGAAAAAGCTGAACGGCTGTTGCATGCGGTTGCGCCGCCTAAAGATCGGTTTACTGTTGTTCTTGATCCGGAAATGACTGGAGTGTTCAGTCATGAAGCAGTTGGCCATGCTTGCGAAGCTGATAGTGTAATAGATCGGGAATCGATACTTGCCGGCAAGCTACAAAAGCAAATCGGAAACGAACTTGTGAGCATTGTAGACGATCCGACTGCAAATGATTTCGGGCATTATATTTACGATGACGAAGGAGTTAAAGCAGAAAAGCAGCAGCTCGTAAAGCAGGGTGTGCTTACTGGGTATTTAAATTCTAGAGAAACTTGTGAAAGGTTAGGTCTTAAACCGAATGGTCATGCGCGTGCAAATAGCTTTGATAATTTTCCAATAGTTAGAATGGGTAACACATATTTCTCGCCTGGAAAAGCGAGCAAGGAAGATATTTTCGATGTCAAATACGGTGTCTATCTAAAAGGGATGAAAGGTGGGAGTGTTGATATATTTAGCGGCGGCTTTATGTTTAAGGCAGAAGAAGCATACGAAATAAAGAAC
>JAHFGR010000101.1 GCA_023247345.1 Microcaldota archaeon
ATCAATTATTAAAAAACTCAATCAAAAAGAATTAGAAAAATAAAAGAGAAAAATAAAAAGAAAAAATAAAGAAATTAAAGAAAGTTATTGTTTCTTTAGTTGTGCTATGAAGTCTTTTGCTGCATCTAATGTATCAGATGAGGTTAGACCTGCTACAACTATTCTCTTACCAGAGACAACTTCTTTTACTACTTTCTTTTCTGTGTTGAAGTCAACACTTGCGCCTTCGAGTGCTTTCTTTGTGACTTCGTTTACTGCTGGACCACCAACAGTTACTAGAACATCAACTTCAGATGCATCTCTATCAAGGACAACTAAGTTTGACGCAACACTTCCTGCTGTTGCACCTTCGTAAGATGCTTTTGGATTCTTTCCATCAGCAAGAACTACTGCGCTTACACCAGAGCTATCGACAGTACAAGCCGGAGCTGCACCAGTTCCTACACCACATGCACCAACGTCTTCAGTAATTTCTTTTAACTTGACTGTTACTCCACCTGTACCTGGAACACTGTATGTTTCACCTTCTGCTAGTGTTGCTTGGTAACCAGATGTTGTTCCTGATGCTGCATCTGAGGTACTTAACAAGAATTGCGGGTGTACTATCTTATTCTTTGGAACCTTTAAGGTAAACACTGAGTCACTCAATTCTTTGCAAATTGTACCTCTGTGTGTAATGTAGTTTACTTCTCTTTGTGTTGGCATGCTAGATGATCCTTCTAGATCATGATTTGCATCTGTAGAACTGAAGTTAGCTACACTTGCAACAGTACACTTATCCTTTGCATAACGAGCATTTGGAGAGTCTTTGTTAAAGCTCTTTGCAGTTATGTTAAAGAATGCTCCAACTGCACTTGGTTTTGATGCTGATTGACCTTCACCTGCATCTTCTGATAATACAATAACTAAACCTCCAGTTTCTGATATTGATGCATTAAGATTAGCTGTTCCTGATGACGTATTAGTCATACGACTTACAGCAGAAGAGAAGTTTGCTCCTCCACTGACAGCATTAAAGTGCATACCACCATCTGGACTTCCAGCTGAACCCCAACCTATACGTATTAAACCACCGCCACCAATGGTTGTTGCAGCACCTGCTGTTGAATATTGCAAGTTTACGTATGTATCATTTGCAACTACCGCACCATTAGCGCCATTAGCCGTATACGTAGTCAGGTTACCAAGATATACCCATCGTTCTGGTGTTCCTTGTAGCTTTAGTAAAGTGGCACCTGGATTTAGAGTGTTGCCTGAGCCATCTATGGCACTAAAACCAGTACCTACACTTTTAGATAGGTTAGAAAGTAAACTATCCGTAGTGGAAGTGAGCAATAAAACCCTTACTTCATTTCCAGTACCTTGAGATGTTGTAAAACCACCAGATACATCAGTTGTAATTCTCATATATCCTGTTGCATTTGATTCTCTTGTAGTTGATGTTGAACCATCTGCAGCATATGTAAATCCAGATGAACCTAGATCAATAAATTCATATCTAAGTGTATCAAAGTCATCGCTGCTTGATGGATTCAAATCAAGTCCTTTATAAACAAACTTGTAACCTAATGGGTCTTCAACCAAGTTGTATCCTTCTCCTGATTTGAAGAAATCAGATATATCTCTATAGACTAGTATTGATCTTAAGTGGTCAGAAGAGTTGTCTGAACCAGTATCTCGATTCTTCCATGCAAGTCTTACTTTCCATTTAGAGTTTACATCTCTGTTTGCATTTGATTCTACAATATCTCCATCTTTTAGTTTTAGTTCGTTGCTAATAACAGACATATCTGCCCATTTTGCACCGAAAGTATAACCAGGAGCTGTCTTGAATACTCTTACGCGAACTTGGGAACCGCCTGTAGTTGATATTGTTTGAGTTGTACCTGGGGCAACTGTTGTTTGTTTTAATACTGCGCCATTTGCATCTTTTATACTAATTATAGCACTTTGTTCTGATGCAGTATTACCTTCTTTAATGTCGTCTAAACAAACCTTCAAACCGCCAGCAGCATCCAAACATTCACCAACATTTATAATGCCACCTACAGATTCTTTAGCAAGATCAACTTCACCGCCTGAAAGTAAACCAGTTTCATTAGCTGACGAACCAACACCTGGAGAAGTTGAATCAAGTTTAGTTATTACCCAATCACTACCTAAGAATTTAATCTTTACTTTGTGATTTTGCGTAGCATCTGTTGAGGTTAATGAACATCCAGTAGCACTTGTCCAACTTCCATTCGCTGAAACTGTACAAGCTGGTATACCATATTGGTCGTGTGTAAATTTAATCTGGTAAACAAAATCTTTAAATCTACCGCCAACTGTATCAAACGAATCCTTGTATTGAGCATCTGCTCTTACAAATAGATATTGAGACTCTTTATAAGTTCTTCCTGAATCAGAATCAGTAATTGTTACGTCTTTAAATGGGTCAAACGCATTACCGTCAATTCTGTATAATAGTTCGTTTGAAACACCACTTAAACCAGTAGCAGTAAAACCATCAACAAATGGATGTGCATCTGCAAGACTTGTATCTGAAGTTGATCTGTTATATACTTTTAAGCTTCCTTGACCTCTGTCCAATATTGTTCTGTCTGTAATATCTGCAACCAATGTTTTTAAGTTATAGGTACCTGGAGTTGCAGAACCTGGAACAGTAATTTCTAATTTTGCTTTTTCATTGCTTATTGCGCATGCTCCACCTGTTGCATCACCTGCACCTGCTGCGCATGTTGCTTCACCGCTAACTGAAGCTGTGAATGTTGTTGATTTCCATGCGTTTGCAGCTATTTGTGCTGCTATGTTTGCTGCTGCGACACCATCGCTAGCCATTGCTTTTTCACCGACAACTACTTTAGCTGCGGTATTACCTTGATCATTTACCAAAACTGTATTCCCAAAAGATAGTCCACCTGCAAATGCAACTGAACTTGCCAATATTGTTGCACCTGCAACTATTGCGCCTATTTTCTTTAAATTCACTTTCATATTTTCACCTCAAATTTTTCAGAAATGCGTACGTATCGCACTTCCTCCTATCTTATTCGCCGCAATGGGACCTTACTAAAATATAATTACCGGCGAACTTTAGTATCTACCAGGGGATTCCTGAGACACAAGGTCCAAAATGATAGAGAAAACTCTCTACCCGAATCTAGAGAGATGTCAAACATAATGTTTATAAAGGTTTTGCTTCGTTATAAACAATAGTTTATAATAAACTAATAGCAGGAAGACAATAAACGTATATAGTATACGCCAAAAGGCGAATTACGCTTAAAAACGAATGTTTGACTATAGACGAAGTTTTTATATTTCAACTACCATACCGTCGTTCGCTATTATAGTATTATTAAATAATTTAGCTTCTCCCTCGAGCTTTTTAATACTTTCTTCCTCGCTGTACCTCGGACTGATATGCGTTAAGATTAATTTTTTTACATTTGCTTGTTTTGCGATCTGCGCTGCCTGTAATGCTGTCGAATGCATTCGCTGCTTTGCTTCGTCCTCCTTATCGCTTGCGAATGTTGATTCGTGAATAAGAATATCTGCATCTTGTGCCGCGTTTATCAACGCTGGCGAAGGAGCGCAATCGCCGGAGTAAACGATTTTTCTTCCTGGTTTTATCGCGCTTACGTCGTCAAGCAAAATATTTTTTCCATTAACAACTAGCGAGCCTTTATTCTGAATTTCTGTAAACATCCTGCCTTGCAAACCCAGCGCATGCGCTTTTGCTTCGTCAAATTTACGCCGATCGTTTTCTTTAAAAACAAATCCGTAGGAATTTTTATTGTGCTTAACTGGAAATGCGCTTATTAAAAAATCATTTCCTTGGAAAAGCAATCCGCCGCGCGGCTTTATCTCTTTGACTCCGGCAAATTTATAGCGATTGATTAAAAGCTTTTCGAAATTTTTTGGCGCGTATATTTCGATTTCTCGAGGAGATGGTTGAAGCAGATGCAGTGTTTCAATTAGACCAAATATGCCGAGAAAATGGTCGAGATGCAGATGTGAAATAAAAATTGCGCGCAGACTTCCGTAGCCTACCTTGCTCTGCATCATTGCACGTTGCGAACCTTCACCGCAATCAAATAAGAAGATTTCTCCCTGCCATTTTATCGCGATGCTGGGCATGCCGCGCTTTGGCGTTGGCACGCTTGCACTTGTTCCGAGAAATGTAATTTGCATATTAGACATGAATATATTGAACGAGGGAACGGTTTATAAATAAAATATGTGTTCTATCAATCGGTGATTATGTGACAAACAATTTTTTTATATCTGGAATACCAAAAGCTGGAAAGACTACACTGCTCAATAGAATAATAAAAGAATTAAAATCGCAGGGATATTCTGTTGGCGGATTTGTATCTCCGGAGATTAAAGAGCATGGAACTCGCGAAGGATTTTATGTCGAGGATGTTGCAAGCGGCAAAACTGCGTTATTGGCATCGACTGTAGGTGATGGACCAAAAATCAGCAAGTATCACGTAGACGTAAAAAGTTTTGAAAGCATTGCCCTGCCATGCATGCATGATACGAAAAAGTACGACGTAGTATTTATTGACGAAATCGGAAGAATGGAATTAGAAAGCGTAAAATTTGGTGATGCACTCGAAGAACTATTGCAATCTCCAAAACCAATAATTGCAAGTTTGCACGGGGATTTTGTCCGCGAATATGAAAACTTTGGAAATGTTTATAGGATGACGGAGAATAATCGCAATGAAGTTGAAATGGAAATAATGAATAGTCTGATGAAAATTTTGGGCAAGCCAAGTAAAAAAATTGAAAAGAAGCAGGTTGAATCAGTAAATACCGGCAAGAGAAAAATTGAGATAAAGGAGGGAAAGCGGGAGGCAATAGGCAGTAAGCCAGAGGCGAGAATGGCTGTAGGCAGGAGGGTAGAGGCGGTAGATAGAAAGGCGAAGGAAAAAAACCAGATGACAAAAATAAGAAAGAAAAACGCATCAAAACAAAAAGAAAAAGAGAAAAAACCAGAAAAGAAAGAGGAGAAGAAAGGCTTCCTGGGCAAAATTAAAAA
>JAHFGR010000102.1 GCA_023247345.1 Microcaldota archaeon
AAAACGTGTTCAATGTTGCTGTAAAAATTGCCAGCCAGTCCAGTATATCTACAAAAAGCCATATAGCAAATATTGCAATCAGCAAGGGAAGCGAAGGACAGCAGCTTATGCCAAAAATTTTTGGTTGTGTGAACTATGAAAGGGGAGAAACCCTGAATCTTGTACAGGGAGAAGAAAGCATACGAATCATGGTGGATGAGAAGAATCTTGCTAAGATATTAGAGGTTATACCAAAGAGGATCATAATCAGTGCACAGAAAGGACTTGCATTAATTAATATGCACCTTCATCCAGATGCAGTAAAAACGCCCGGAATCGCGTTCGTAATGACTGGCGAACTTTTTCGCAATGGAATAAACATGTACGAAGTAATGAGCTGTGTACCTGAGCTATTGATTTTTGTAGAAGAGAAAGAATTAATGAAGGCTTACCAGGTGTTATTTGAGTTCTGCCACAGTAGATAACTAAAAAATGCAAACGTATTAAATATATACGTCTCAAAATTAAAATATGACATTGAACGGTGATGTCCGTTCGATTATGAAAATTTCGATGATTATAGATAAGGTGAAATTTTTTATGGCAAATCCTGATGATGAAATAAGAGGCGGAATGGTATTCAAAAAGCCAGAGGTCTTTGGGCCAAAAAGTAGTATCTTGGAAGGAGTAAGAATAACAAAACCAGCAGAAATTGCAGTAATAGACTTAAATCAGGCTCAAGACAATGCATTTAGAACACATGATGCGGTTTGGGGATACCTACAAAAAGTTGCACAGGGATAAGAAGTTGATTTAAATGACAACAGAAGAAGACCTAAGAAAGTTTATGAAGAACTCGCAACTTGGTAAAATACTTTCTGATAAAAAGAATTTTATAGGGTCGCAGGTCCAGTATTCCCAAGATGGAAAAACAAAAGTAGTTACTGTAAAAACAACACTTAAGGGGAAGAAATATATTGTAACATCTATTGTAGGTGATGATGCTGTTGATATTTCTCTCTCGGATCTAAAAGGAAATATAATTGAGCATGTTTATCATAAAGACAATGTAATATTTTTTGAATAATAATACTAATTGTTGAGGTCGGATAAGTGTCAATTGAAAAGATTAATGCAGCTAAAAAGGCACTTGAATTCGTAAAAGACGGAATGGTTTTGGGACTTGGTAGCGGTACAACGGCAAAAGAATTTATCAAACTCCTTGCGGACAGGGTAAAAAAAGAAAAATTATCAATAAAAAGTGTTTACACCTCTTTTGACAGCAAAATTTATGCAATGCAATTAGGTCTTGACATTTTTGAACTCGATCAAGTGGAAAACATAGACATTACTGTGGATGGCGCGGATGTCGCAACAAAAACAGCCTTACTTAAAGGCGGGGGAGGCGCATGCACAAGGGAGAAAATAATAGGTTATGCAGCAAAGAAGTTTATAGTTATTGTTGATGAATCAAAAATAAAAGACAGGCTCGAAGGTAAGGTTGTTGTTGAAGTTGTGCCTGCTGCTTATTCATTTGTTTTGAAGGAACTCCAGAAGATATCAAAGGCATCAGTACGCATGGCAGGCGGCAAGCTTGGTCCAATAATAACTGATAATGGAAATTTGATCATAGATGTTGATATGGAGATTAAAAACCCTAAAGATATGGAATTAAAGTTAAAGAATATTCCCGGAGTTGTTGAGAACGGAATATTCACAAAGTTTGACATGATAATTGTTGGGAATAAGGAAGGAACAAGAGTCTTATAATTTTCTTATAACATTTCCCCTTCCGCGTTTGAACTTCTTTATTTTTTCCATTTGTTCGAGCTCGCTTAAAATTAAGCTTAGTTTTGCGTCAGAAAAGTTTAGCGAGTCCTTAAGCTCTTTTTGCGTTGCTCTGCCTTCAAAAATATCTAGCATTTGTAAGATTTTTTTTCCGTTTTCATCCAATTCTGCAACCTTTGGCTTTTTCTCTTCATCGTAACCTTTTTTCTTTGGGACTAACCCCATCAGGAGATGATAAAATAGAAATAAACCAATAAGAGCTAACCCAAACGAAAAGATATAATCTGCGCTATTGCCTTTTGGAAATAGGACTAAGTCGATCTTTTGATTTTCTGTTCCTAGTCTTACACTTTGCTTTGCATATAATGAAATGTTCCAACTAAATCAAACAGTTGAAGCGAATAATCTGCCTAGTGAGAATTTAATATCGGTTAGCGGAGACGAAAATCTTGCAAAAATTGAGATTAGGGCAAGCAAAGTAGCTGATAAATGGCAGTTTCCGTTGAAAAAATATGAAAACACCATTTATTTAGAATAATATTCTATTAATACGAAAATAAGCTATCGACTAATGAACTAGCTTCTTCTTCAGGAACTCCGAGCTTAATTAAAACAGGTTTAATTATTTCCCATAAATCCCTGTCTTTTTTCAATCTATCTTTTAGCGGTTCAATTGCCCTTATATCCAAACAATTATAAAAAGTTTCTATTACATAGTTTAAAATCTCGGATTCATATGGCTCGGTTCTTAGAATATCTATAAGCAAATTATATGCAATCTCTGCATTATCATCTTCTAAGTTATGTTCCCTGTTAATTATTATCACAAACTTAGCTGCAAGTATACCGTAAAGATCTATTTTCTCTTCCTTTATTTTGCTCATAAGAAAGGGAATTGCACTTTCACCTATTGCTATAATTGCTTGATTTACTTTATCATCCTCTTCTCTGCTCAAATCACTTTCTGTATCTTTAAGTAGATTGAAAAGAGCAGGAACTGCTTTTGCATCCTTTAAATTTCTTGCCAATTCTACTGCTCTCATAATTTTGTTTTTCTCATGTTTCCGAAAATCCAATTTATTTTCCCAATTAGGTCTATCTGTTAACAACCCATTTTCGGGAAACTTATGAGAATTGTGTCTTGAACGCATAACTCTTCTTGTCATTATTCTTTTTAGAAAGATAGTGTTTAAAAATGTATCACAATGAATCAAAAATAAAAAGATTACAACGGAAATAACCCGTAAAACAGAATCATAGAAGCGAACACAAGTGAAACTGTATTCACTACTTTTATCAATGCATTCAACGCGGGACCTGCGGTATCTTTTAACGGATCACCAACAGTATCGCCAACAACTGCTGCCTTGTGCGTGTCGCTTCCCTTTCCTCCGAGATTACCGTCTTCTACATATTTTTTGGCATTATCCCATGCTGCACCTGCATTGCACATGAAAAGTGCCATAAGCAACCCTGATGCTATAACCCCGGCAAGAAGACCGGCAAGAGCAGCCACCCCAAAAAGAAAACCAACTGCTAAGGGAGTAAAAACCGCAATAATGCCAGGTACAACCAGCTCTTTCAAAGCAGTTGCTGTTGAAATGTCAACGCATTTTGCATAATCTGCCCTGCCTGTTCCCGACATAAGACCTTTTATCTCCTTGAATTGCCTTCGTACTTCTTCAACGATCTCAAACGCAGCCCTTCCAACTGCAGTCATAAGAAGACTCGAGAAGATAAATGGAAGAGCGGCTCCTATGAAAAGACCGATTGTAACCTGTGGCGAAAGCAGGTTGACTGTTTCCAGTCCTACTTTCTCGGCAAAAGCAACGAATAATGCCAACGCACCAAGGGCAGCACCGGCAACCGCAAAACCTTTTGTTGTCGCTTTTGTAGTGTTGCCGACAGCATCAAGCGCGTCAGTAACTGTTCTTACTTTTGAAGGTAATCCGCTCATCTCTGCAATTCCACCTGCGTTATCTGTTATCGGACCGTAAGAATCAACTGCGATAACGATTCCAGACAGGGAAAGCATTGAAGCCGCAGCAAGCGCAACACCAAATAATCCGCCAACCTTGAACGAAACAGCAATTGCAAGCACAATCAAAATAACCGGAACAACAGTTGAGTGCATACCAACAGCAAGTCCACGAATGATGTTTGTACCGGCACCTGTTTGCGCAGCTTCCGCAACCTGCCTAACAGGTTTAAACTCCTTACCGGTGTAATACTCGGTGATTAAGAAGATTATACCGGTCACTAGTGCTCCAACTAAAACAGTTGGAAATAAGGCTGTGTCTCCCATTTGGTACATATATGCATATGAAAAGACCAGCAAAAGAACCGCGCTAACCAAAATGCCTTTGTAAAACGCACCCATAATCTTTTTATCTTTTCCGACCCTGACAAAAAATGAGCCGAGAATGCTTGCAAGAACTCCGAAAGAACCGATCGCAAGAGGCAACTCGATATTATTCATAGCTGCTCCGCCTAAAAGCATCGCAGCAATTATTGTGACAACGAACGATTCGAAAACATCTGCTGCCATTCCTGCGCAATCGCCGACATTGTCGCCAACGTTATCCGCAATAACCGCAGGGTTTCGCGGATCGTCCTCAGGAATTCCTTTTTCAACCTTACCGACAAGGTCAGCGCCAACATCTGCTGCCTTTGTATAAATTCCGCCGCCAACTCTTGCGAACAGCGAAATCAACGAAGCACCGAAACCATACCCTATCAAAGGTTCCAGAGCAACTTGACTTGCACCAAAAAAGAAATATAATAAGGATAAACCAACAAGTCCAAGCCCTGTAAGCGCCATTCCTGTAACTGAACCACCTTTGAATGCAAGACCCAGTGCACTTTCAAGTCCTGATTTTGCGGCCTCGGCAACCCGGACATTTGCCCTAACTGAAACCTGCATTCCAATATAACCAGCCAGAGCAGATGAAACAACACCAGCAAGAAATGCGATTCCGGTATTCAAGTTTATATACCCAATGATCAAAGAAAGTATAACTACAAGCGGAAGAAGTGTCTTGTATTGCCTTGTTAAAAATGCATTGGCACCTTCCTGAATTGCTTTCGCTATTTCCTGCATTTTAGAATCGCCACTCTTTGACCTTGTAACATTTAATGTAAGCCAAGCGGCATAAAGAAGTGTAATAACACCAACTACAAAAGATACTGATAAAGCCAAAGATACCAATAAACCACCTCAAAGATTTTAGATTATTAAACGCAAGTAATAAATACTTAACTGCGCTCGGGATGTC
>JAHFGR010000103.1 GCA_023247345.1 Microcaldota archaeon
ATGAGAGAATAATCGCGCCTCGTGGCGCTCGATCGTTTGCGTGTGATTTTCTGAGAAAATTTACTCCTTAGTTTCTTCTTCAATTGCCTTATGATTTTTTGTTTGTTTAAGTTTGCGTAACAGCTAACTAATTCGTAGCGATCGATTTGTTGATGGTGTAATTAAGCATAATAAAGAAGAAACCAGAGATCTGACCTTGGGTCTGAAACGATTTAGACTATTGACGTATCCGGCCGATATCTATTTTTAAATGTTACAGAAGAGAATTTTTTGGGTGTGGAAATGGCAAGAACTAATTTTGTTAAAAGATTAACTGCAACTGCGGTGGCCGCAGCTGTTTATATTGCTTGTGCTACTCCAAATCTAGTTTCAATCCGTAGTCAAACTCCATTATTAGATGAAGGACCACCAACTATTTCATATAATGCTATCATAGAAAAAATTGCAGAGAATTTAAAGACATCTAAAAATTGTATGGAAGCTGAAGCTAGTACTAAATTTGATGGCGGGGGAGTGCAATGCATTGTATCTATTCGAAAAAAACCGACTTATGCTGGCTCTAGCTGTATAGGTGCTAATTGTGATGAAGATGACGGTAAGGAAGTTATTTTGATAGGAGCTATTTTGATCCCATTTGGATCTGTTAAAGATATAGAACTGCGCCCTGATTCTACTGCTTCTGAAACAGATCCACAAAATTCCAATACCCAAGTAGTTCGCAAATATGGTCCACTTTTGATTCTAAAAGTTGGCTATCTAGAGTGGACTAGTAATCTATCAGGATCTATAGTTAAGGATCATGACTCTTACTATAAGCTGTCTTTTGAGTTTGCTGACATGCAACTTGCCGTAGCGACTGCTCAATACATAAAATATATGCATGATAACTATGAACGACGTTCTACTAATTCTAACTTTAGTCCCCCATCCTTAGGTTCTCTTCCACATTTGTAATAGATTAAAGAAATTAAAACCTAGTGAAAATAAAATAGACTTTAATTAGCTTAACTTTGCTATTTGGCCCTGCTCGCGCTAATTTTGTTCTCTAAATCAATTCACCAAATTGATTTTCACCACTGCAAATCTCGTTTCCCTCTCCATACAAATGCACAAAATCATTAAATGCTCAAAATTGGTGGTGAAATGTTGCTGACTAGTGCGCCGATCCAAAGGCATTTTTTGGGTAAATAATTACAAGTGTCAAATTCATCAGGTATTTTTTGAGCAACTTTATATTTTTCATCGTTCGTTTTTAAGACAAGATAATTTTAGATTTCATTGAATATGAAAGGATCCTTTACAACATTTAGAACTACGTTTGTGTTTGTTTTTTTAACATACGGCGTACCGAGTATTTTCTTAATCAATGAACTGAACTCACCTCTGCTTCTCGCAATAACAAATGCAACTGAATCATATTCGCCAGTAACATCATAAACGGCATAAACGCCTCGCAGTTTTCCTATTTTTTCCTGAGCCTCCAAAAGCTTGCCAGGCTCAATCGAGATCTGAACCAAACCCATAAACTCGTAACCTAGTTTAAGAAAATCCAAACTCGCCACATAACCTTTAACAAATCCGTTCTTTTCAAGATTTTTCATTCTATCTATCAATGACACGGGGCTTATATTGATTTTTTTCGCTAGCTCGCGATAGCTGCGTCTGCAGTTAAGCCGCAATTCCTTCAATATGCTCTTATCCATCTCATCTAAAATCAAACGTTTGCTTTTCATAAGAATTACCTGGCTTAAAATAAACATTTGTTAAATATATTTATAATTATTTCTATTTTTTGTTTAGTTTTTTCTTAGAAACATATAAATATGTGTATAATTTAAAGCAGAAGTAATAACTTTAGTTTATAACTTTACTTTAATCTATAATGTAGAACCAGTATCATGTAGTTTATCTATTGTTCATTTACACGGGAGGGGTTTATTATGGATGGAAAATCTGCAAAACAATTAGCTGAGAAAGAAAACTTAGAGTTAGTAGATGTAAAATTTGTAGATATGCATGGCCAATGGCAGCATTTTACTATGCCATTGCACATGCTGGAATTCAGTGATAAAGATACACTGCCATTCGATGGTTCAAGCATTCGCGGTTTTCAGGAAATAGACGAGAGCGATATGTATCTTATTCCTGATTATTCAACAACATTTGTTGATCCGTTCTCAAGCAGAAGTATAAGCGTTACTTGCGACGTTTACGATCCGATAAAAAAAGAAGCGTATTCTCGAGATCCGAGGACAATAGCAAAAAAAGCCGAGGCATATCTTAAGTCAAGTGGCGCGGGGGATACGGCATATTTCGGTCCGGAAGCGGAGTTTTTTGTGTTCGATGATCTTAGATACTCGCAGAACGAATATTCTGGTCATTATTCAATTGACTCAGAAGAAGGAATATGGAATTCTGGCGGAAGTCCAAGCGGTTCTAATTTAGGTTACAAAGTCAGACATAAGGAAGGTTATTTCCCTGTTTTGCCGCATGATACGTTGCACGAGCTAAGAAGCGACGCAATTCTCACCATGATGAAATGCGGCGTTACGCTTGAGAAACATCACCATGAAGTCGCAACTGCCGGTCAGTGCGAGATAGGTATAAAATATGACTCTCTGGTAAAGTCTGCAGACAATATGCAGATATACAAATATGTTGTCAAAAATACTGCTCGCAAATATGGCAAGGTTGCTACATTCATGCCAAAGCCACTATTCAATGATAACGGGAGCGGTATGCACACCCACCAGAGTATATGGAGAGATGGAAAAAATCTTTTTGCAGGGGAAGCCTATGGTGGTTTAAGCGAGACCGCGCTATTTTATATAGGCGGATTGCTTACACACGCCCGCGCTTTGGCAGCAATCCTAAACCCAACAACTAATTCATACAAGCGATTGGTTCCAGGTTTTGAAGCCCCTGTTAATTTAGCATACAGCTACAGAAATAGAAGCGCAGCAGTAAGAATTCCTGTTGCAGAAGGCGCTGGCCCAGCATCAAGAAGATTGGAATACAGACCGCCCGATCCTAGCTGCAACCCATATCTTGCATTTTCTGCCATGCTTATGGCTGGATTGGATGGAATAAAAAGAAAAACCCATCCTGGCGAAGCGGTTACTGAGAACATTTATAAGATGTCCAAAGAAAAAGCATCCAAAATCCGTCAGATGCCTGGAAGTTTATCAGAGGCATTGAATGAATTGGAAGCAGATCACGCATTCTTGCTTGAAGGCAATGTTTTCACTAAGGACGTGATTGAGATGTGGGTTGAAAGAAAAAGAGATGAAATTACACAGGTAAATCTAAGACCGCATCCTTGGGAATTCCATCTTTACCATGATGTATAAAATTCGAAGAATTTTGTACAGATTTGAGCCAAAAAGCTCAAACTGATGTGTAGAGGGTAAGTTTTATTTTTTCTTTTTATTTTTTAAATAATTTCAATACCGAGTTGTCTGAGTTTTTGTTCTACTAAAGGATTGATACTTCTACCTGCTGAAACATCTGCTTCTGCCAGCCTAACTAATTGTCTTTTTGCTGCTTCTCTTGTTCTTGGATCTTTAAGATCGTTTGTTAAAGCAGCTATAGTTAAGTTTGGGTCAATACCATCAATCATTGGGCCACCTGATTCTATATCAAATTCTCTTGCCATTCTAGATAATATACTATCTCCCGATGGCCTTGGAGGAACAATTACAGGAGGTTGTCTTCTTGTTAATCTTGATATTGCTAACATAAATTGCATTTTACATCACCTATTCTGAGCGAAAATTTTTATTCAAAATTTTTGCATCCTTACTTCTAACTAGTAAATTAGTAATAAACTTATGAGGAAACCACTTTTTAAAGCCTGGTTTCTTCCAATTAGATACCTTTTAAAACACTTTTTACCAATACATTATGCATGAGAAGCTCGGATTTAGGTAATAGGGTTGAGGCGAGAATGGCTGGAGGCAGTAGGCAGGAAGCCAGAGGCAGTAAGCTGGAAGTCTTAGGCAGTAGGTTAGATACCGTAGGCATTAAGTCAGAAGCTAGACTAAATGCAGGTTATCCATTCAAAAGATTTAAACCAGAAGTAGTTCGATCAGTAAGAAAAGTAGATATTACAGGTCAAACATACGTAGAACAAGCAAGAAAAGCAAGAGAAATGCTAATGTCATTAGATCCAGAAAAAGTAAAACAAGTAATTGAATTTCATAAAGGTTTAAACCTATTTCAAGCGCTCGCTTTAGCTCAAAGAGAAGGAAGTCTAATAGTTCCAAATGGTATTCATGATAGAATTTTAACAGAAACAACAGATCCTGAAGAGCGAAGCTCTTTGGGAGATCGTGACCGAAGGTCACGAGATAAGCAATATCTTATACAGAATTATCCAGCATGTACAGGAACCCTAGTTATTTATGAAAAACCTAATGTGCCCTTGTTGGATAAGGTTGTTTTTAGTTGGTTGCAGTTCAATCGTAGAACTTATTCTATATCCTTTGTAGTCCCAGAACAATTCCAAGGCAAAGCAAACTGTGCTTTGGTAGTTGAACACCCTGATTTCGAATTGATGGCGCTTGGAAATAACAGATACGAACTAAAAGTCGATGCACAGTATGTCCATAAAATTGAAGATTTTCCTGAGATAAGTGGCTGGTATATGCCACATGCTGAAACAGGTATTCCTCACGGTAAAAAAGTAGAAGCAAGTTCAGATTCTAGATATCTTTGGAGAATTGATAAAACTCATATCTGCTCTGTTGGCCGTATCGTCGGCGATTTCGGCGTCTACGACAGGCGTTACATCGGTGCCATTGACTTCTGGTCCGCTCGTCTCGGGGTGGCGTTTATGCCGTTGAATGTTACGCCAGAAAAAAGTGATTCACATGATTAGTGCACAAAAATTAGTAAAAGTTGTTCCTGCTGTTACGCGAGCGAGCGCTAGGTTTGGTAAGTATAAAAAAGAAGAAAGGCAACATGTAAGGCCACTCGCAGTAAAGGAAAATATAGAATTA
>JAHFGR010000104.1:0-2377 GCA_023247345.1 Microcaldota archaeon
AAAAAGGAAAAATAGTTGATGAAACGAAAAATCTGATAGTATTGGAAGGTGCGGGCGGGAAAGAAACCAGGCTTCCAAAAGTTTCATGTGAGTTTCGCTTTTATTTAGAAGATGGAAAATTTGAAATCGAAGGAAGAAAAATAGCCTTTCGTCCTGAAGAGCGGGCTAAAAAACTCATGTAGAAGCTTTTTAAATACTTGTATCAAAATTATATCTACTATTCTTCGATATCAATATTATCTATCGAATACCCATCGGGCTGCGGCTCATTGGATTTGCCTCATTTTTAGGCGTAAATCTATTTAACTTAGGAATAGGTGATTTATAGTGGTTACAGAATGTGATGACAAAAAATGCTTTATGCATGGTTCGCTAAGCGTTCGCGGTGGAAGACTTACAGGCAAAGTAGTAAGCACAAAAGGTAAGCACACAGTAATTATCGAACGAAGTATCATCAACTACATGCCAAAGTACAGAAGATGGGCTCGTGAACATTCAAGAATTGCAGCTCATAATCCGGCATGCTTATCAGCAAAATTAGGAGACCAAGTGCGCATAGGCGAAACTAGAAAAATAAGCAAAACAAAGTCTTGGACAGTTGTTCAGGTTCTTGATGTATTAGAAGAGAAGAAATCATAAAGGTGTTTTAGATATGAAGGGATTAACAGGAAAAATTGTAAAATCTTTAACTACTGGTTCTTATCTTCTCTGTCATGATAATAGCGGCGCGAAAGAACTTTTCATATTCGGTGTAAAAGGTGCGAAAAGCGTGCGTACTCGTTATCCTAGCGTAGGAATAGGAGACGTAGTCATCGTGTCAGTAAAAAAAGGCAATCCTGATATGATAAAAAAAGTTGTCAAAGCTCTTATAATTCGCCAGAAAAAAGAATTTCGACGTGCAAACGGCCTTCGCATTTCATTCGAAGATAATGCAGCAGTGCTTATAACCGACGATGGTTTGCCGGTTGCAACAGAAATAAAAGGAGTTGTTGCGCGCGAAGTAGCAGAACGCTATCCAAAAGTTGCTGCAATCGCTCCTGGAGTTATTTAGTTTTTAAATTTAAGACGTGTTCCTTATGAAATCTGATACAGAAAGAAAAATGTATTATAATGCAAAATTACACAAGAAAAAAGATTTTCTTCATGTTCACTTAAGTAAAGACCTTAGACAAAAACTTAAGATAAAAAAGCGCGCAATATTGGTTCATAAAGGAGACAAAGTAAAAATAATGCGAGGATTTGCAAGAGACAAGGTCGGAAAAGTCGTGAAAGTAAATTACAATAAGGTAAAAGTTTATGTTGAAGGGATAAGTAAAAGAACAGCTAGAGGCAAAGAAGTATTAGTAGCAATTGAACCTTCTAATTTACTGTTGCTGGAAACAGAAATAACCAAAGAGCGAAAAGAATTGTTTAAGGAAGTAGTATCATCACAAAAATCAACCTCTCAAGTATCTTCAACAGCACCGACAACATCCCCAACATCATCTTCATCGGCTACTCATCATCCTGTCGTTTCTCATGAAAAAATAAAAGCAGATAATGCAAAAGTTGTGAGTCAAGAGGTTAAGAGTTGATAATATGGCAAAAAGAGGAGAATCAAAACATCTTAAGCGTATTGCACTTTCTAAGTCAGTTCCAATGTCAAACAAGAAGGAATATACTTGGGTAATTAATCCTTCACCAGGACCGCATAATAAGAAAAATTCAATACCGTTAGTCATAGTCATAAGGGATATTCTTGGTTTTGCGAAAACAGCGAGAGAAGTTCGCACTATTCTAAACTCTAAATTAGTTTCAGTTGATGGAGTTACTAGAACTGAACCAGATTTTCCAGTTGGCCTATTTGATATTATCTCATTTTCAAAGGCAGATAAACATTATCAGATTGTAGTTGATAAAAAAGCTCGGCTAATGCCTAAAGAGATTGAAAAACTAAACAAAAAACTTTTAAAAGTTGTTGGAAAGCGTGTTATGAAGAAAGGAAAAATATCCTTGACATTGCACGATGGTAAAAGCATTGCAGCAGACAATCATGTGAAAGTCGGAGATACGGTATTATTCAATTTAGAAAATAATAAATTAGAAAAAGTTTTAAAACTCGAAAAAGGTGCAACTTGTTTGATAACAGAAGGAAAACATGCTGGCGCAATTGCGAAGTTATTGGACGTTATATCTAGAAAAGAAGGCAAGCCATCAGAAGCAAAATTAGATAGCAAAGATGGTGAGTTCATAACTGTTGCAAAATATCTTTTTGTTGTTGAAAAAGACTTTCAAATTGGTGCTTCATAATGACGACAAATAAAATGCAAGAAATATTAGTAGAAAAAGTTACGGTTAACATAGGTGTAGGCTCTCCAGGCGAAAGATTAGATTACGC
>JAHFGR010000104.1:2387-4930 GCA_023247345.1 Microcaldota archaeon
GATTACGCCAAAGAGTTATTATCGAAACTAACAGAAAGAAAACCACTCGAAACCAAAGCAAAAAAGAGAAATCCGGTTTGGAAACTAAGAGCTGGTTTGCCAATTGGGGTAAAAGTTACTCTGCGCGGTAAGTCAGCTCATAATTTTCTTGGAAATGCACTGATAGCAAGAAGAAAGCCATTAAATCCTGGCAACTTTGATAAGACCGGAAATTTTTCCTTCGGTGTTGCAGAGTATATTGATTTTCCTGGTGCAAAATACGATCCAAGAATCGGAATGTTTGGTTTCGATGTTTGCGTCACTCTTTCCAGAAGAGGAAAAAGAGTCGAATATCGTAGATTAAGGCCATCGACAATTGGAAAAACCCAAAGAATTTCAAAACAAGAGTCAATGGAGTTTGCAAAAACAAAATTAAAAGCAAAAATAGAAGAACCAGTGTGATAACATGATTTGTCTCGCGGGCAAAAAAAGCTCGATAAATATCTCGAAATGGGTGATTTCTCGATGAAGGTTTCATTAGAAAGCAAATTTAAGGGAAAAGGCAACAGATTTTGCAGAAATTGCGGGAATAGCAGAGGTCTGATAAGGAAATACGGCCTTAATATCTGCAGGCGTTGCTTTAGAGATGTCGGTGAAAACATTGGTTTTAGAAAATATGGTGGTTAAATGGCAATTGATAACTTGGCTAATGCACTAAATACTATAAAAACGCACGAAATGGTTGGGCAACGTGACTGTTCTGTTCCGGCTAGTCGTTTAATTGGCGAAGTATTAAAAGTTCTCAAATCCAATGGTTACATTCAAGATTTTAAATTTACTGAAGATGGACGCGGTGGTTACTTCAGTGTTGCTCTTTCAGGTAGAATAAATAATTGTGGAGTTATAACGCCTCGTTTTCCTGTTAAGCGCGCCGAATGGGCAAGAACCGAGCAGCAGTACATCCCAGGTGTTGGAATTGGTTTGTTAATAGTAAGTACTCCATCAGGTATAATGACGAACAGTGAAGCAGACAAAAAACATGTCGGCGGAAGATTAATCGCTTATATATATTGAACTTATATTGAAATTTAAAAGGGATTAAATATGCAGATTCAAATTCCAGAAGGTGTTAATGTTCAAGTACAGAATAATGCAATAAAAGTAAAAGGTCCACAAGGAGAAGTAGAGAGAAAAATATCTCCATTAGTGAGTGTAAATGTAAATGGGGCAGAAGTTGTTATTCAGGGAAAGAGCAAAGCGCTTGTTAATACAACAGAAGCGCATTTGAAAAACATGTTTAAGGGCGTAAAAAGTGGGTTTAAGATCCGTTTAAAAGTTATTTTTGCGCATTTTCCAATGACAATTGAAGTAAAAGGAAAAGATATTACAATAAAGAATTTCTTAGGTGAAAAACAACCAAGAAAAACAAAATTAATCGGAAATACAAAAATCGAAGTAAAGCAGAAAGAACAAGAGGTTATAGTTTCTGGCGCAGATAAAGATGCGATAGGCGCAACTATTGCGAACATGCGTACTGCAACTAAAATAAAGGATAAAGATGCGCGTGTATTCCAGGATGGTTTATACTTCATAGAATAATAAAATAGCAAAATATGCAAAATATAATAAAATGACATATCAAAGTGATTCGATGAATTGAAATCTTTACAGATTTCAAATATTTAGAAATCATGGGTGATTTCAAAATGACATTAAGAAAAAGAAAAAAACCAAGATTCAATGTTCCAAATTACGGGTTTATGAAAAGCGTTAAAAAGCGCTGGCGAAGGCCTAGAGGTGTTGATAATAAAAAACGCATCAAGAAAAAATTTGCTGGTGCAATACCTAAGATAGGCTATGGAAGTCCAAGAATACTTAAAGGAGTTCATCCAAAAGGCAAAAGAGAAATGATTGTTAATAATGCATTCGATCTTAATACTGCAAAAGATCAAGACATGTTTGTAAGAATCGCAGCGCAAGTTGGCGCTAAAAAACGAACTACGATAATCGAAAAAGCTAAGTTGCTCGGCTTAAAGATATTGAATGAATAATGGTGAATATTAATGAGTGTTGTAACTGTTAGAAGACTTGCATCTGATTTGCTCGGTGTTGGCGAGAATAAAATCCGCATAAAACCAGCAGAGATAAAGCGTGCTGAAGAAGCGCTTACAAGAAGCGATGTTTTAGCTCTTATAAAAGATGGAGTAGTTTATAAAATGCCCTACCGAGGCAGAAGAAAAAAAGAAAAACGCAGGCACCGTGGTGCGGGCAGCCGCAGAGGCAGGAGCACAATTAATCAAAAAGAAGAATGGATGGTAAGAATAAGATCCCAGAGAAAATATTTAAGTGAATTACTTTCAACTAATCAACTGGAAAAAAAGTTCAAGCGCAGTCTTTATGGGAAAATAAAGAGCGGTATATTCAAAAGTAAGAAATCATTTTACAATTACCTAAAAGAAAACAAGATGGTAACTGAGAAAGTAGATAAGATAGAATAAAAAATAAGAAAAAATACTATAAAAAGAATGAGCATGTTAAAATTGTGATATCATATGACAAAAGCA
>JAHFGR010000105.1 GCA_023247345.1 Microcaldota archaeon
TAATCCCCTAAAGCAACCTAGTCAATAGACGGAAGATCGTGGGTAAGACTATAACATTATGTATATTGCAGGGGAAGAGATTCGAACTTTTTCAGTCTTTGATTTTCTTAATTAAGAAATGCAAATCAAAAAGACTCTTGAACCCACTAAGGGACCGAACCCTGAATCCGGCACGTTTAACCACTTCGCTACCCCTGCAATTTTTAAACTATCCCTTCTTTTTTATAATTTTTTTCCTAATACTTCGCCTTTCGATGTGGCGTAGCCTTGTTTTTCCCTCTGGCCTTAGGATTTTTGTTAGCGCCTGTCCTTGAATTATTAAATGCTTAAGCCTATTTTTATCTTCTAAAGTGCCAAGTTTATCAACCTGCCTTAATCGATTTGCATAATTTCTATATGCCTTAACAGCAGCAGCATAAGCATCTCTTATATGCGGATCAAGGATATTCCTACTTATTAACCGTTTTTCATCTATCGTCATACTTTTTTGAGGATAAAAAACTTTTACATTAAAGCGAGCAGCGACTTTAGAAACAAAGCTTGATGGCGGATGCACATCGCTTGCAACCAAGCTCGGAATGCCAACCTGCGAAATCATTTTTACAATTGTTTCATCATTAGCTTCTTTTTCTACGCCTGCCGCAACCAGCGCGCCATTTAGGTCGAGCACTGCATAGCCAACATTAATTCCAGCATCAATTCCGACTATAACGTACGCAAAATCACCTAATCTGTATTTTATATTAGAATATTTAAATTGAGCGAATTGTTTTCTGGGTTTCGTCTCGAAAGACAATCGGGACGTTTTTTTGCCCTGAAGACATGCCTGCCAGCTGTAGAGGCGCAAGTTTATGTCTATAAATCGCACGTCTAGCCCGCAATTTATATGTTTATTTATGGTAAAACGCGTCTTTATAAATATTTCTGAACAAAACAGAGCTATGGCACAAGCTCTTCGCTCAGGCGAACCCAAGCAAACAATAATTATTCTGCGATCCGATGATCTAGCTAGCAAGTTGCAGACAGCAATATCAATTGCATTAAACGTTCCAAACCTAAGCAGCAAAATGCAACAATTAATTAAGAAAGTAGTAACGCGTTGGGAGGAAGAGCCAGATCCATCGAGCTATATTTCTAAGACCCTAAACATATTGACAAACGCTAAGATTCGATTCGAGGCCCGCCTTGGAAAAGATTATGAACCAGAATGGAATCGCCTTTTGGAGGCTGCAATAGATCAATGCGGTCATGATTACGAAGTTTTGGAATACGTTCTTAATGGCATAATTGCGCAATTAACTACTCAAAGCGTATCGGTTGTTTTACCAAATGCAATAAAAGCAATCTATGAAACTGCGTTTGACAGAAACGAATTCGAACATTTATTAGAAACCAAATCAGATCCAAAGGAGTATCTTTTGGACAGATTACGAGCGCTTCGCAGAGATCTAACTGATACCGATGAGTCAAAAAGACTTTTTGGAGCATTGGAAGCGCATAAGGATGACGGCAACAATAAAAAAAGCCAAGCATTAGTAGTTCGAGACTTACCAGCAGAAGTAAGAGCGATTCTACCAGTGCATGTGCCTGCAGAAGCAGTTGTTTCTTTAGAAGAGAAAGCAGGCCCTTTAACAAGAGCTGTTTTAACAGGAGAATTAAAATTACAACATGTTCCTGCATATTTTTATCTGGACGTTCGAGATCAGATTGAAGATGCGGTTGTGCGATCAACATGGAAACAGGCACTATATGCACGAATAACCGCAGAATTTGGAGATCAAAGGCGCATAGAAATCGAAGATGCTGTAAATAGTTTTTATGAAATATCGGAACTTGCCAAACAGGTTGTTAAAGAGCCTGGTATGGAGAAGTGGAGAAAGGCACTTGAAGAGGTTGAAAATTCTGTATTAAAATCAGCTTATGAGTACATAATACAACTATCTTTTGCATATTCAAAACTTAGTTTAGTTCACTTTACAAACACATTAGAAATGATGTCTAAATTTTGCCATGATATTACTTTTATGATAAAAGAAAGCAGCATAGAAAAATTGTTAGCGCTTGATATCAATGACGGAGATCCAATTGCCCTGATACAACACGGAACATTTATCTTGCAACCTGGTTCACCTAAAGTTATCGACGGGCTAGACAGTTATCAAGAGCCAGTTTTTATCTCAGTTGTCAGAAATCAGTGTTATGTAAGCACACTGGGTGGCAAAGTATTACGCATTATGCGGGATTTGCCCGAGAACTGCACTATCGGAATGCCAGCAGCGCTTCTTTATGGAAACAGATTAATAGCCACATTTCAGGTTTCAACAGACAATAACGGAATTATTTCTTTGCTAGACAGCAAGGCAGGTGCGCAGTTTGAGGTAAAACTTCGCATTCCTGATTTGCCGCCCAATGCAAATCTGGTGCTATCTGTAGCAGATGATGAAGTTAATATCTCCGTAGATGGAATAAATATAAGAACACTTAGTTTGGCTGAAATTCGCAGTGCGCCAATCTTGGATCTTAAGGATAATACGGCGAACGTACCAAAAAATGCAATACTTCGTTTCCGCGCTCCGAATGCAAATTTTTACATCCAAACGTTCTTAGAAACTTGTCAAGAAACCCCTTCAGAAAAACAGGCTGAATTACTTGCAAATGCGTTCCATCTTCTCTGTTTGACATACGATAAAAGTAATGCATCCAGCGTGTTGCTTTTTACAGAAGATATAAAAGTTGTTCCTAGTGCAACTGCAACGCTTTTCTCAAACATTTCTGAAAAAACTACGTATTCTGCTGCTAGAACAACAAGTGGATTAATCCAGTTAGTAGTTAATGGCAACTCTCCCTTAGAGCTTGCTGTTTCACTTGTGCATGAAGACGGGCATGGCTATGGAAGAAAGGTTCTTCCCAGACCATTTTCCCGTTATATTACATTAGATGCAAGCAAACAATTGCTTGGCACAACTACGCTTGCCCGCGCGTTTGAAGAAGAGGTTCAGGAAATCTTCGCTGAGATTTGCGTACTGCGTTTTGCCGTAAGGGCATTAGAAAAACAGGTAATTGATTATGGAGAAATCGACTTTTTTATTAGGTCATCTTCAACGCATATCCAACTCGAGCTTGACGGCTTGGATGGCCAAATTGATTTAGGAAATCTGACAGAGGAAGGAAAGGCATTAGTTGACTCATTTACTAATGAATTTAACCAACTTAAAACGCGCTTAAAACAACTTGAGGGAACAAAGGCAGCGAATAAAGCGGATAGATTTAATGGTGTTGCTCCTTGCAAAGGCGAGGCAATTGAAAAAGATAGCGAGGATGCCATTATTATGGGGGTTGATCATTTACTAGACCATAAAGTTGCTGCTGCAGAAATAGTCAGAAAAGAAGATCTTGAAACAATGCACGCGCGTCAGCTTGTAAGCATAGGAAGAAAGGCATTGCCTTCGCCACATGCTGTTGGCCTGCAACCTCTTGTAGAAGAAGCAATAACTCTTGCTGCAAGAAGCGAGGCAGTTGCTTTTGAATCAAGCCGCACTGAAGAGGATATAAAACGTCTCATGATTGACCTAAACTTCCGAAGAATAAAAGATCCGAGATTAGCATACATCCTAAAAACACTAAAGCGTTTATATCCTGAGAAATATGGAAAAACCAAAAAACAATTAGACTATTCCTGGCCCGGGGACATATCGCCGTTTAGTCCTTGGAATTCTATACTTTTGTTAGATGTATTAAGTACAATGGAATTGCGAAAAGTTAAGATCGAGCGAGGCAGGTTTATATCTACGTTTGCCTCTTTGCCAAGATACCAGTTTTTATATTACACGCAATTCAATCATCCATTATTTAGCGGGCGAGGAGAAGAACTTCTTAGGAGATATAGATTGGAATGCGACGATGACAGCTTGGAAACATTTAAACAAAGACTAGGTTTTCCAAAATCTTCGCTTACTCACACTGAAAAAGATTTTGTAAGAGGAAACGGTACTGTATCACCCCAACTTGCCGGGCAATTGTCTTCAAAAGAAGGTGCGATTAAGCTGCTGCTTAGCAGAAGGGAGAGTAAAAATGCGACATTGTTAGCACCGTCAGTTAACAATCCTTCAAAATACGCGAGT
The DNA here is from genome assembly GCA_023247345.1 of Microcaldota archaeon. Taxonomy (GTDB): domain Archaea; phylum Micrarchaeota; class Micrarchaeia; order Anstonellales; family Bilamarchaeaceae; genus JAGVWJ01. Next base: position 4,122 of record JAHFGR010000105.1, read on the forward strand.
CTTGGTTTTAACAGGTTTGTAGCATCAATATTTTCTGATTCTGGCGGCACTTTAGTGTCTGGAAAAGCAGTGCTTGGCGCATTTGATAAGGGGGAAGTAAACGAACAAAATTGGCGGGCGCTTTTAGCATTTGCCGGATTTGAAACAATGCCATTTGATCCAAAAGATATGGCGCAGGTAAAAGAAATCCTGGCGCATCCGGCATTAGTAACTGAAAGCGGAATTACTGTCATTCCTTTCCCTGTGAATTTTGCATCCTTTAAAACTACAATGTTTTGGCATCCCAGATTTTATGGCACAGGGTTTACATTGCTTGCGAGATGCGAATTATCTCTTGATGAAAAAGGTTATAGTAAATTGGTTGAGTGTATATGAAAACATTGGCAAGAAGGCATGGCGTAGGAGGCAGTAGGCGAGAGGCAGGGAGCACATCAGCTGATAAGCCATTTGGCAGATATGGTCCAATGGATAAGCACGAAGTAAGAAAACCAGATGTTAAACATCAATCATACTTAGATCAAGCAAGAAAAGCAAGGGAAATGTTAAAAGATATGGCTCCAGACAAAGTGCTACAGCTAATTGAATTTCATAAAGGTTTAAATTTCTTTCAAGCGCTCGCTTTAGCGCAAAGAGAAGAGAAATTAATAGTTCCTCATTACGTCCATCATAGGATTATAACCGAAACGGCAGCTGGAGAATCTCTCAATGTTTACAAACATTTTATTTTTA
>JAHFGR010000106.1 GCA_023247345.1 Microcaldota archaeon
AAGAGGAAAGAAAAACTGCGCTTTATTGGTGGAACATCCGGACTTTGAGCCAGTTGATCGAGAACTTGGAGATTTGTCCAAGGGACAAACAGATTTAGGAAACAATAGCTACGAAGCTAGGTTAGTGGAGTCTGATTTAAGTTCGATTCATCTAATTAGAGATTTCCACAGAGGTCAACAAAGATATAATTTAAAGGATAAATATAGATTGCCAGTTGGAGAACCTTCAGAGCATAAAAATCCTGAATCTGGATATTTATGGCCACTTGATAAAGCTTACATCGGCCCAGTACAGCGTTTCTTAAATCGTCGTGGCGATGATTACAGAAAATTTGTTCTCCTAACTCTTTTACCGCCTACACTTAATGTCGCGTTATTCTAGTTTTATTTTTGTTCGAAACTAATAAATCCCATATTCCTATCAGTAATTCTCATTGCTTCCTCGCCATCCATGTTTTGCACTAGCATTCTTGTCGCATCTATGTTTGGCAGCACTGCTATATATCTGTAATCTATAGCTATCATTATTCTGAACATTGTCGATTTTGCGCAGGAATTTAAATCGCTGCCAAAAACTGTAATCGGCGGAATCTCTCTACCAAGCGCTTGCATTCTTTCTTTATGAAAGTGCGAAATTTCATATGTTGATTTTATGCCTGGCACTACGCGTATTCGCGGTCTGTTTTCTAACAGTTCCTTTATCTCTTGCCCGCTTATCGGACATTTTGTTTCCACTAAAAGCGTGGCGGTATAATAACTAAGCCCGGAAACCTGAGATACGCCAAGCAGTACAAGCTCTGTTTCTGGAAATAAAGGTGCGAGCTCACTTTCAACCTGTTGTTTTACCTCGTCTCGAATATATGTACTTCCAAGTCGCTGGTCTGTTGTATAATCATTTAGTTTTTCTGTATATTGCGTTACTATGTGCATTATTACTCGCTTTGATATTGGTTCTAGATAAGACAATACAGGAACAATCCCAGAAAGCACGCAATCGCCTTGCCTGAATAATTTATCTTCTGATTCATGTGGCATTTTTTTCGGAGGTACTATTGATCTGCCTAGCGGGTATTCGCCTGATTGAAGAACTACCAAACCTTTAAATGCATCATAGCGCCCGAGCCATTTCTGCGCGCTTCCCGGACTAGCCGCATCTATAATCAAATCACATTCTTTCGCAAGATTAAGCTGGTCTGCAGGCTCGAATCTTACCATATCTTGCATTGCGTTTAATTCTCGAACAACATTATGCTTATCGTCTAAATACATTTTTTCAGCAAATAACTCCTTTCTTATATCATCTGGCAAAGGCTGCATTGTTGAAAGTGCATCTCTAAGTGTTGGGTCATTTTTTGCTATGCCAACTACCAATCGCATATCTGGATTTTTTCTTATGGCAAGCGCTATCCGTGATCCAAGTAATCCAAAAATTCCGCGTATGCATACTCTTATTTTGTGCTCATCCCTCTGGGCGCTATGAGGTTGAGAAATTCTAAGCATTTTAAACAGCTTAGAAGATTAGATAACTACGAACAATTTTGATACTATAAAATTAGAGCCTAAGCTAGCATTTTGCGCCCTTCCGCGTGTAGCGGACTTATTGCTAGCTAACACATTCATAATCTTATTATGTTACAAATAGTTTATAAATGCATGTCACAGAGTGCTTTCACGAAAAAACTATAAAAACCACAATATTTAAAAATATGTAGCTTTATAATCAATTATCTAATAAGGTTTTAATTATGCAAACATTTGCAAGAACTAGCGGAAGAATAAATACACCAAGGATTCCATTTCCAGGACTAAACTTTGGACCAGATGTTTTGATAACTGAGAAAAGCGCAGTAACAATGATTTTAGTTGGAGCGCCAACCCAAAGAGCATTAGCAATGACGAATCAACTTGTTGAAGTTGATAATTTAATTACAGTAGCTACTAGTTCCACTGATCAAAGAGCAAGAATGGCAGCTTTAGAAAAGCTTAGTGGAAACGAACAAGCACTACTACATATAGCATATTGCGAGCATGAAGATGTAGCTTATGCAGCAGCTAATAAACTTGCTGGACTGTTAAGCTATGCAAAAGATGCTGAAACATTTAGGGTTATAGCGCTTAAATCCTCTGATCAAAATGCAAGAAAAGCAGCTGTTGAAAAGCTTGCAAAGCTCGACTCAAAGAATGAATTGGTACATGTTGCAATACATGGCGAGTATGATGATGCCAGATTGGTAGCTGTTGAAAATCTAAAACAAGATGCGACTTCATTACTGAAAATTTTCCATAATTCCAAGCACGATAGTACTAAAGAAGCTATTACAGAACAGCTTGCGAGCAGGGTTGCGAATTTAGATAACTCCAGAGTGGAAGTATTTGTTGGATTTAATTATTTTCCTAAGAATTTAAGTGTTTTGGCTCATGTCGCAAAATACTCTAAGAATTATGATGCAAGAATGGTTGCGGTTGAAAAGTTAAAAGGAGAAAGAGCATTATTTGAAGTTGCGAGCGAATCCAAATACCAAGATGCAATAGATGTCGCAACTGAAAAATTAGGAATTATGATTGAAAAAATAATTGATGTAAATGTATTGAAATTCCTTGCTATAAATTCCAAAAAGAGCGAAGTTAGGACTGCAGCAGCATGCAAACTACATCAAAATATAGAAGCGCTAAAAGAGGTCGCAAGAACGTCCAAATATGAAGATTCCGTTCTAACTGCAATATCTGTATTTACTTCACATATAGATAGCCTATCTGACGTTGGGGCATTAATGCTTGTAGCAGCAAAAAGCGAGAATGAACGAGCGCGTTTAAGTGCAGTAAATAAACTTTCAAAACACTCTTCTGTTTTGCATTGGTCAGTTCATATTCAAGCTACAGAGATTCACAAGAACTTGCTGCCCAACTTCTTTCTAATGCTTCAGGAGTTTAATTAAATCTTGCTAAGTTTTCTCTTTTTTAATTCGAAAAATATCGGATACAATAGAAGCGAAACCCCATTGATAAATAGAACAAAAGAGATACTATAGTTGAATAATAAAATAAAACCTACTATCGAACCGACAACGCGACCGACATTTAGCATAAACTCTCTTCCGATCATTGTGCCTACCAAATCATTGGAATTATCAACTACCAGCGCAAGAGGCAGCGGGAAAAAAACTGTTTTAAAAAAGCTTATCAACGCAAACCCAAAAAAGAACAAAGTTATATCTTTAGCACCGCTTGCAAAAATCACCGATAATCCAAATGCGATCACAGATACTATTACGAGCTCTCGCCTTCTTTTTTTAGTATCAGAAATTTTCGCAGTTAAAAAAGTAGCCAGTATGGAAAATGCTGTTGCCAAAGAGATAAATGTCCCGAATTCCAATGGCTTATTAGTATAAATCAACAGCATTGTTTCTAATGTCACTGAAACAACCATATTTGCAGAAAAGCCCTCCAAAAATATCAAGCTTCGCAATCCGGCGATAGATTTTATGCTTTTTACTAGGTCATATTCGTATTTTTTATTCTCCAAAAATAGAAGTGCGAGAATTAAGGTTATTGCATAAAAAACCGCAGCCAAGAGGTATAAACTTCCATAACCAACATTAGCAGCTATCAATCCTGATAAAGCTGGCAGAATAATCGTAAGCAGTGGGCCTATTGAATAATAAAGTGCTCCAAGCTGTGCGTTATTATTTTTTCTAAATTCGTAAAATGCGATATTAAACGGAACCCAAAAAAAGAAATGAGTCAGACTGAGCAGGAATCTATAAGCGAATCCCATCTCCTTGACTCTTATGTAATAAAGCGCGATTACTGATATTAATGCTATTACTATGCCGAAAAGCATGAATTTTTTTGAATCGATTTTTTTGAACAGTGGTAGGAGTATAAGCGAGCCGATATACCAGAAAAAGCTAGTAGCAACTATCTCTTGTATACTTAGTCCGAGCGAGAAAAAATAAACTTCGAATAGCGAGCCGGCGATTATCCAGCTTGCAACCCAAAATAGATAAACTATTATTAGTTTTGAAAATGGGTCAGAGAGATTTTTTAGACTAAGCATGAGAATACCCTATTTAATTATAAAATTAAAGTTCGGTTATAATTATTTTCTTCTCTTTTTCATTAAACATGATTAAGTGCCTCTCGAAAAATCCATGTCTTCCTAAGAGATTAAAGCTCGAAGTCAAATGCCTGGAAAAGGCAATCCTGCAACTAAACCACTTATCAAATGATCTTAGTTCAATATCGTGCAGAAAGACTTCGATGTTGCCGCATATACCAACACTTATTCTTTTTTCTCCATCTTCTATTTTTATGCCTAATAAGTCAGCTACTTCTTCCCTAAAGGTGCTAAAAGAAGCGCCTGAATCAACCAGAACTTCCAGGTCAATTTCAGTTTCTTTATTTCGGACATGGATTGGGATAATTGGATAAAATCTGCCCTTTTTCTCACCATAAAGAAATTCTGTGATAGTCATTATTTCATCTTAAAGAATGCTAATCTCTTCTTCAGGCTTTGGAACAAGAAAGAAAAGCGGGTGCTTGGCTGCCATTGCTTTTGTTTTTTTGTTTAATTCCTGTAATGTATCAGCAGACGCAATCAGCTTGGCTTGGTCTATAGCTACCCATCTACCAGAATACTTGTCTAGCTCGTCTCCGTGCTTTACAAGCCACATATGATTTTCATTAATCTGGGATTTCATACACTCACAAACTATTATCCGCTATCTTAATTTTTATTTATATCGATTTTTTTCGACAAGAAAGATAACTGAATATTCTTAGTACAAGAACCCACAAAGAAATAA
>JAHFGR010000107.1:0-3819 GCA_023247345.1 Microcaldota archaeon
AACGGTAAGCGTTTTCTAAACTTTTTTTATCTATATTTTTCATTTCAGTTTTAAAATTGAGCTGTCGGTCATTTTAGGGTTGCACATAACGTTCCGCGGGCTTATGCAGAAGCGGATTAATTGCACGTCTCTGTCCCACGTGATAAAGTTAATAGAAAGCAATGAACTTGCAAGTTGCACGTCTACCGCTTTTGAATAAGCCCGTTGTGGTGCGCCTTGAATGGCAAATATAGTTCATTGAACTAATAAAACCCAGAAGGTGAAAGTCCTTTATGCGTCCGATTAAAGCGGAAAGCATTAGCAAGTGGCAAGGTGGTTTATCGTGAGGTAAGCACTGAAGTAAGCCTTACTGCAAAAGCTTGCCCTGACGAACAGAAACTGAATAAGAGGCATAGCAGAGTGGATAAGATGGCCACGCGCATTAAAGTCCAATGAATACGAAAAGCTCTGTCATGTAGATTCAGCAGGAGTAAGCAGAAGGGTATTTGCCTTACCGAGGGAGATCTTAGAATAGACTAGTTTTCTATGCTCTAAGAAGTCAGCAGAGGTCGTAGTAGTTGTTGGCAACGAGCCAATGGAAAAATTGGAGGACTCACAAGATAGCGAAGGACTAAACATTAAGTTGTCAAAAATCCGGTAAGGAGGTTCAAATCTCGAGTTTGCTAGCCTTACCTCAAACTATGACAAAGGGGAAGCCGGTGTAAAGAGCGATTTCTCTATGCTTAATGAACCGCTGTATGCGAGACCCGCATGTACAGTGGTGTGAGAGGCGCACTCCGTCAGTTAACTCTGGCGGAGCCGTCTACTCGATTGCGCCTTGAATGGTAAATATAGTTCTTTTACATAAAAGAAGCCAGAGGGTGAGAGTCCCTTATGCGTCCGATTAATGCGGAAAGCATTAGCAAGTGGCAAGGTGGTTTACAGTAATGTAAGCACTGAAGTAAGCCGTACTGCAAAAGTTTGTACTGACGAACAGAAACTGGATAAGAGGCATAGTAGAGAGGATAAGGTAGCACATCATACTAAAGTCCGAAGAAAACAAAAATCTTTACGATGTAGATTCAGCAGGCATAAACCAAAGGCTATTTATCTTACCGAGGGAGATCCTACTCAAGCAGTAATGTAAGAGAGGAAGTCAGCAGAGGTCGTAGTAGTTGTTGGCAACGAGCCAATGGAAAAATTGGAGGACTCACAAGATAGCGAAGGACTAAACATTAAGTTGTTCCAAATGCTGTAAAGAGGCAAGGTAGCAATACCGCTAGCTTTACGATAAGAGGAACAGAGCAATTAGTAAAAGGAAAAGATGATAAAGGCAATACTGAACAGAAGAAATATGCAAATGGCATTACAACATGTAAAGCAGAACAAAGGTTCTGCCGGAATGGATGGCATGTCAGTAAGTGAACTTAGCAACTATGCAAAACAGCATAGAGATAAAATAGCTACCGACATATTCAATGGAAAGTATTTACCCCAACCCATCTTAGGGGTAGTTATACCCAAGAGCAATGGCAAAACACGAATGTTAGGAATTCCAACAGTAGTAGATCGCTATCTACAGCAAAGCGTAGCACAAGCGATCTTACCAAAATTCGAGTTTGAATTTACCAGCCACAGTTATGGTTTTCGTCCCAACAAAAATGCCCATCAATGTGTGCAGCAATCCCAAAAATATATCAACGAAGGATATCAACATATCGTAGATATAGATTTGCAGAATTTCTTTGATGAAGTAGATCACTGCATACTGCTAGAATTGTTGTACCGCAAGGTAAAATGCCCAATCACACTACGCTTAATTCGCAAATGGCTAAGAGTTCCAATACTAATAAATGGAAAACTTATCAAGCGAAGAAAAGGCGTTCCACAAGGCAGTCCGTTGAGTCCTTTACTATCCAATATCATGTTGCATGAATTAGATAAAGAACTGGAAAAACAAGGATGTAAATATGTACGCTATGCAGACGACTTTAGTATTTATACCAAAAGTAAAACAGCAGCAAGGAAAATCGGCAACAGTATTTTTCTGTTTTTGAAGAACAAATTAAAACTACCGATCAACCGAGAAAAAAGCGGCATACGTAAACCCGTTAACTTTGAAATACTGGGCTACAAATTTGTACCTACTTACGTAAAAGGAGATAAGGGGAAATACCAATTGACGGTAACAGATAAAAGCTGGGAAAAGCTAAAACAAAAGCTAAAATCACTAAGCAGAAAAACTGCAGCAAGTAGTTTAGCGGAGCGAATCAGCAGAATAAAAGAAGTTCAAAGAGGCTGGATAAATTATTTCCGCATGGGAAGTATTTATGGCAAACTCAAAGAACTGGATAGTTGGCTGCGCAACCGTTTACGCTACTGCATATGGAAAGATTGGAAAAAGCCCGAAAGGAAAAGAAAGAATCTTATCCGATTAGGAATTGATTACCATCATGCCTATGCATGGAGCAGAACAAGGTTAGGAGGTTGGCGAGTAGCGCAATCACCCATAATGGTAACAACAATTACATTGGAACGCTTAGCAAAACGCGGTTATGAATCAATGCTCGAACATTACTTGAAAGTTTCTCCACAATTTAATGAACCGCTGTATGCGAGACCCGCACGTACAGTGGTGTGAGAGGCGCACTCCGTCAGTTAACTCTGGCGGAGCCGTCTACTCGATTAGCGGTTCGTTGTTTTTTTCTGTCGTCCGAGTTATTGTCCGAGATAATGCACAACTAACAGTCCTGCGAGTTTTAATGTTCTAATTCAACCTTGCCAGTTGTCTTGTTTAATTCTGTTTTATTGGCATATCCATTTTTACTATATTCTGAACTAATTTGGTTCATCCCGAAAGCTAAGCCTATTTGTAAAGATGCTTTAAAATTTCCATTTGAATCAGTATAACCACTTACCGAATTACTTCGAGAATCGCCTCCGTTACTTTTTTTGCCATCCGTAACTACAACTGACACACTATCTATTGGTTGTTTGGTTAATTTATCAACAACCATTACAGAAATCGTTTGATGTGTTTTACAAGAAACGGAAACAATCGTAAGGATTATTAATGCTGCACTATATTTAATTTTTTTCATGTCTTTTAATTTTGTTCAAGAATATCAAATATATTCCCTTTTTTTGATCCTCTTTATAAATTTATCTTGATGAAATTCACAATCTATTGCAACGATGAATGTTATACCCGCAAACAAGTATTAAAAAAAATAATTGAAACTGCACTATTCATACATTTACCTACGATTAAAGTCATTTTGAAAATCATATTTTATTTCATAATATTTTTTTCGCTCATTAATTGAAGTATGAATTTTATTTTTAAAAGTATTTACATCCAAATTAAGAATAAATTTATTGATGTCTGCTGTTATAAGTATTGTCATATTTTGCTGTTCTATTATCTATAAGAATAATTTTTGTATTAATTTGTCATTAGCAATTCTTTGCTCCCAATCACTGTGTGTCAAATGTTGTCTTGTGCCCCAACAACCAACATATTTTGTAATTATATTTAAGGTTTCTATCAGATTTGTTTTTAATTCGGTTATGTCTAAACCCTCAATTAAATACAATTTCAGATCGTTGCCGTTAGGTATAAATGTGATAAAATCTGATCTTCCTGGAACAGAATCTAAAATATACATTTCTTTGAGCAATTTGAGATCACTTTCATCTTGTTCATCAGAGTATAAAACACCTTCCAATGGTTCACTGTCTTCATTTGCACCACTTCTAAGGGCGGCAACCATTGCAGTTGAAATTATGACACCCCCTTCTGCTTCTTCGTCTGGTAAGCTCCAATGAAAAGAAGTTCCG
>JAHFGR010000107.1:3829-4797 GCA_023247345.1 Microcaldota archaeon
ATAAAAATCAAACAACACTCCTGAAAGTATTGGCGAGTTTTCTGTTAGCATATTAATAACCGCAATATCATCTTCGCTAATAGGGCTATTGATTTCTATCCTATTTCCTCCAAACTTAGCTCCTTTTGTCTGCAATTTAGAGATGGCTTCTTCGAGTTGTTTTTTGTAGTTCATTTTTTTTGGTTTTAGTTTATGAAATGTATGATTTGTTTTTGCCTTGCATATAACGTTTTGCAAGCAGGCATCAGTTTTTGGCTTTTGTCCACCCCTGCATTTGACCACTAACACGCAAAAAATTGGGCTCGCTTGCTGTTAGCGGTTTGTAGTTTTTGACTAATTGCTTCATGTTATTTGATTTTGTTTTCTTATTCAAAATTTCGCATTCTACCTCTTGCAACTTTAACAATTTGATCGTATTCAGGTTGAAATGGTTCGACCATTTTCCTTTCTAAAAACCCTTCTAATTTCCAAAGTACATATTGTTCCGCTTCATCTTTAATAATTGGAGTTATATCTTTTTCATTTACTCTATTTAGAAAGTCAAAAAGTATAATTGCTTCGTCTATTGTAAATCTGACATCTATATACCTTTTTTCATTACCATCAAGACCTGCACGAAGTCTTAAAACTTTTGAACTATCCAATTTATCAATAATTCCATTTTTTACCATTTTAAAAATAGTTTCTGAGAATTCACTTTCAGTTGAAAAATTTATGCCAATTCGGCTATAAATATCTTCAAAGAATCCTTCACCATTCAACTCCTTTAGAGTTTCAATTATTAAATTTACTCTTTCGTTCATAAAAATTATTTCTATGTTATACCATTAGCTAATATGCTTGAAACAATTCTACAATGACCGCTAACGGCACTCAGCTAAACGATTGCGGAATTACTTGCACTCCACTGTCCGCCTGCACAAATATAAATTAAAACTACAACAGATTATTGCAAATGTTTAGAAATA
>JAHFGR010000108.1 GCA_023247345.1 Microcaldota archaeon
GCACGTTCAGCTAATGCGAAAGCAAGATTAATAGCAAACGTTGTTTTACCTACTCCGCCTTTGGCGCTCCATACTGCAATTCGATGTTTTATCTTTTTTGTGGTTTCAGCTATTTCCCACTGCTGTTTCATTGCGTGTTTAAAGTTTTTGCGAAATTGATTGTATTCTGGTTCCAATTTTCCACCATTAGCGAACTAGTTTTTAATAAATTATCAGTTTTTGGTGATACCTTGTTTCTAAAGGTATCAAAGCAGCTCATAAGCTACTCTTATCGACATCGCTTCCGCTCCGACTGGGACGGTCTAATCATTGCTGCCAATTAATATATTGTTTCTAACTGCTTTTAGCTGTTGGCTTTTGGCCTTTGGAAGTTAGCATTTCAAAAATATAATGAAAAATCGCAAGTAAAATACCTGGCAATAGCTCCTGAACGGTTGTTGGAAAAATCCAGCTTAGAAGGTCGGTAGGATACGGCGTGCTAAAAAAAGCGCTTATTGGTTTTGTTGCATTTAACCAAGTAGAAAAACCTAGCATATGAGAAAACGCAAGATTGTAAAGTATCGTCCTGTTCAAGAAATGACTTAATGTTTCATGCTTTTTTGTTAGTTTTATTATTACCAACATAATTATAGACCATAAAGAAATCCAAGCAAAGCTTACTAGCGCTCCGCCAAAAAATCCAAAATGTTCAAAGAATAGGCGCGATGCTAAATTACCTTCGCACTCTGATTTGGCAAAGGCGCAGCGAGTTGTAATAGTTATATCTAAAGTACCAAAAACAATCCATAGGATTAATGGGATCGATGCAAATGAGATAAACTCTTTCCAAATATCTAATCGCTTATAAAGCGCTCGCCAAAACAGAGTACTTATTGCGATTCCAAGCACAGTAGTTAATTGCGCATAAAGTGATGTTCCATACCCGAAGAAATAAGAGTAAGGCATAATATCTTTATTTTTTCTCGTATTTCCTTACGACAATTCCAGCTTCCTTAAGCAACTTAATAGTCTGATCAGCTAAAGGATATTCTGCATTATAAACAACCTCGCCAATACCAGCGTTAATTATCATTTTTGTACAAAGCAGACAAGGCGAGAATGTCGAATATATGCTAGAACCTTTTATAGCTATTCCATGGTATGCTGATTGAACAATAGCATTTTCCTCTCCATGCGAACAAACGCAATCTGCTAAATTTTTTCCGCTTTCAGTATGCGTATTGCAGCGCTCGCATCCATCTTCATTGCAGTTTTTAACACCGCGCGGCGTGCCGTTATAACCTGTGCTAATAATTCGCTTATCTTTAATAATTATTGCAGCTACTTTGCGCTTCATACAATTGCTTCTACTTGCGACAACGCTAGCAATGCTCATAAAATATTCATCCCAACTCGGTCTTTCCACCATAAAATCACCATTCAATTCAGCTAATAAATGATCTATATTATCATAAAGCTTTGAAAAATCACCATCATTAACTAATGTTTTACTAGCGAGCGCAGCTGTTGCCTCTATATTTTGCTTTTTGCCATCCTTATTCGCACGCTCTGCATTTTCTAATGCCAGGAATTCCTTAAATGTCTTTGGATCTTGCTCACGATTGCGTGCAAGCATACGTTCAAATCGCAGTTGCGCTGGCGCAGTTATATAAACAAGCGTAAATTTTAATTTCATCAGTTCGTTTGCTTCAAATGGATTACGTATGGAATCGACTACGTAGTTTTTATTTTGCTTTAACTTAGTGACTACTGCTTTTGCGAGCACGGACGCATCTTTGCTGCGCAGCTCGTTCGCTTTTTTAATTAAATTATCGCGTGTTATTTCCTTTCCTTCTTTTGCGAGCGCATCGCGTACAACATCGCTTAATGAATAGTATTCAAATCCTTTTTTCTTTAAATAATCTGCTACTGTCCCTTTTCCAGCGCAGTTCTCTCCTGTTAAACCTATTATCATAAAATCACTTCAGCAATTTCTTTGCATTATTAAGAAAATTTTTTGCAGCACCTACTGCTTCAAGTGCAATATTTTCCGAATAGACTAGTCCATAATCAGCATCTTCACGGGCGTTCATTACAATTTCGAATAAATCGATTAACTCCTTATCAATTAACCCTTTACTTTCGTACAGTTCTCTTAGAGCTATTAACAAACAATCATGACTTTTTTCTCTATACCCAGCTTTTAAAATTAAAGCCTTGGCTGCATGAAACATGCTATAGTATGCTTGGACTGTTGCCCATTTATAACTTTTTTCCTTAAGAGAGTTCTCTGCATTTTCAAGATCTAATTCGCTTTCTTTTAATTCTTTAGTAACAAGACCAAAATCTATATTGTATGATACTAACCTTCTCAGTTTTAAACAATTTTCAAATTCCTTAAGCATTTGATCTTCTCCATAGCACTAATCCTTTATTCACATTATTATAAAAGGAACTATTTTTTGCTTTATATTCCAGCCATTCGCTAGATGTAATGATTGTAGCCTGCAGTTTTCTATCGTATCTATTTGAAAAATCTTTTATTATTAGCCTTACCTGTTCTCTAACTCTTGTTAAAATTACTAGATCCACATCACTTTCTTGCACATCATCCCCACTAGCGCAACTCCCATAGAGAACAATTTTATCACATATTGGTTTTAGACTATTTACCATTGGATTTATTTCGAAAAGCGTCAGAAGAATGCGGAAATTTTTTATTATTTGAGTTTCTTCCAATGAATAAAAAAAATTCGCTCCTCTTTTGGTTCTGTTGATAAATCCTTTTTTTAATAGACTGTTTAAGGCATTATTTGCTGCGCCAATACTTATACGTGCCTTTTTTGCTATCTCCCTTCCAAAAAGTTCTTCTCTATGTCTAGCTAAATATGCAAGAACAGCAAACTCGCTTTTCGAGAAGAAATTCATTTTTTTATTTTGCATGTTCATTTTTTTGAACAGAAAGATTAAAAAAGTGAACGGTTTTTATTAGTTATTAAGTTCAGCTAGTTTTTTATCACCGTAAAATAATAAATATCCATTCTGCTGTCCGATTACATTAAAATAAAAACTTACATTTACTTCTTCTTTTGCTTTTAGTATCTTGTTGAATTTTGTTGAAAGAAAATAAACTGGATAGAAATTTCTATTAAGATCATTACTATAGAAATCATCTCGTATTAAATACTGCGGTCTGCCAAGCAGATTTTTTATTTTTACATCAAACCTGGTGAGTGCTGTTCGTTGAGGTAAATGAGCAAAATAATATCCAGCACGCGTTACATTAAAACTAAAACCAACATATTCTATATAGTTTGCAAGCGGTTTTGCATTGGAAGAAAAGTCTAAATCTTCAATCTGTAATTTTTCCTTTTCATTATATTGTTTAAGCGGAATTTCCAATCTCTTTTCTTTATCACTAAATTTAATAATAAGATTTCCCTTATTATAAAAAGACTTGGGAATTCTGTTATAAGGTAAGAAAAAAGTAAGGTAATCGTCTTTTGTTTCTTTTGTTTCGTTTATTTCTTCATTTTGCTTGTATACCGTGCCTTCTGGATCTACTATTCTTAACTCAAGCGATCCGGTTGGTTTTATTTTTCTGCCAGCTTGAGTAAAATCAATGTGTGTAGTGTATTGGTTTTCATGTGCTATTGCTTCTGCATTTATATCTAAGCTTCCTGGCAAAGTGCCTTGCTCAGCATGAAATGTCTGATTTGGTAAATAAAGATATAACTCTGCGTAATCAAATTTCTCATTTGTATCGAGTTTTATATAGCGCTCAAGAATAAAACTATCCAGTTTCTTAAAATCACCTTTCTTTATAGTAAATTCCCGGTCATAAAGTGTCTTGCTATCATTGGTAAGCAATAACAACTTGCCACTTGCCTGTTCAGGAGCAATGTTACCAGAAAAAACTACTGTTAAAATTACCTGGTCATCGTTTTGAGATAGATGTATTGATTCTGCGTGAAGAGGAGTCTTGTCCTCTAAGGTGCAACCGAAAGAAGCGAACACAATTAAGATAAAAAATATAAAACGCATCATACTTCGCCTTTCTTAATCTCATCGAGGATAAATGAATAAACTTTTTTACATTTATTTACTGCACGCTCAGCATCAGCCTTGCTCATAAGCTTTTCTTCATATTCTGCAGGAGTTTTTAGATTTATTAAGTCCATCAAATCATTCTTTAGATTGCTTTTTCTATTTTCATCGCTTGTTTTTACATCATTTAATAGGAAATACGCCTCTGCGTGGCTCTGTGCACTGCTTTTTCTACCAAGCTGCTGAACCGCTATAGCGTCAACTATTGAAATAGCAGTATGAACTGCGCTACTTACGCAGGCATCCCAATTTTCTTTCTGGAGATTATACTCCATAGAGTCATAAAATTCTGCTCCCTTTTTGACATAGTTTGGATATAAATGTCTTGGAACAAATTTTTGTCTTGTCATCGAGAAAACCCTCGTTTTCGAGATATTTGTTCGTGAGAACAATTCATGGATACACCTTAATTCCTCTTTTGATTGCATCTTTAACCCAGTGAAGCTCTGAACGTTTTTCAATCTCCGATTCAGAATACAGGTGTATTGACAAATTATTTCCTGTTGATTTAGATATCCAAGAAGAGAGAGTTGCTAATTCTTCGTTATTTTTTTCGCTTAAAAATTTCTTTGTTTCTGAATCACAGATTAACAATAAGTCAATGTCGCTATCTGGTCTTGAAGTTCCTTCAGCTATAGAACCAATTATGTATCCAATTACGTTTAACTTTTCAGAACCAATTAC
>JAHFGR010000109.1 GCA_023247345.1 Microcaldota archaeon
AATCTGCCAGTTCTTTAGGTGTGGCGCCTCTTTTTTCATGTAAATATCTCAAAATTTTCAGATCTAGGGGTAAAAACATTTTTTCTAAATCTATTCTTTCTTTTATGGGCAATTTAAACCGTTCAGCAAAAGTTTTATTGACAAAATAAATATCCGGTTCAGTCCTGGTTTTTTTAATCGCTGGTGGAAATCCCTTATTTTTACATTGTTTATTTGTTGTTTGATTGCGTCCAATAACATATCTTTCAATATCCTCCCCGGATATTCCAGCTTCCTTGAGACCATTGCCCAATGCCCACCCAAGTTCAGCCATAACACAGGTTATGTTCCTTGGTTTAGCATCTAGGACATCTGCTAGTTTTACATCTTTTCTCATATCATGATTCTGTTTATCGCTATAAAATAATTCTGGATCAAGTTTCAACATCCAGAAACAACTTGCAGTTGATTTGCCAGCAAGAAATTCCTTGATAATCGCGTTTTTCCCATAATTTTCTCGTGCCCATGTGTTTATCCGCTTGTATCTATTATTTGCTGTTGAAATCTTTCCAAAGAATTCGGCAGCTTCTCTTATATTCATAGGCCCATCGAATAATTTAAGAATAAAGTTTTTTTGCGCTTCAGATAGACTGTTTATATTGCGAATATCTTCTCTAGTTAATCTTCTCTGTAACGGTTCAGCAAGCGGCGCTCTTTCTATCATCTTAGTCTTTTGTTCTATGGGGGTAGTCAATAGTGCTCTTGACATGGTTTTCAATAATTTAATGCACAATAAGCTTTTTAATACCTATTTTACAATATGGTATCGATCAGAACGGATGGGGCAGGCGTAATTGTTGAACGTGTTGTTCGTCCTCATCGTCATGAACCGGTTGGAGTTCCATCTACAAAACATCTTATTGATTGCGAGGTAAAAGTTTATTTTTTAGAAGGCGACGAAACAAACAAGCTCTGGAAAGACACGGTTGCTCGAGCATTAATCGCAAAATGCAAAACAGTTTCTTTATTTGGTTGCGCTCCGCATAGCGAAATTCTTCCTCCGCCTTTGGTGGGTGAAGCAGTAGACGCTTCAAGAGGAAAAGACATCGCAATAATTATGTTTTATCATAAAGTTCAAGATCGCGTTGATAACTTTGTTAAACAATTGCGCAGCGCAAATCCGAATTTATATGTAGTTTTTGTTACTGGGAGCGATTTTGTTGGCAGACCAGAAGATCCAGGTGGTGCGTATGATGTTCCAGGCAAAGGAATAGCGGATCTGGTAGTTGGTAAAAATCAGTTAGCACAACACGAATTAGAAGCATCTTCTACATGGCTTGCAACTCATTTAACTAATATGCTTGCTAATAAGCCGATTGGTCAAGTCTGATTATTATCCTAATCTCTTCTAAACGGAAAATCAGCGCTTCTTTGCGCAATAATTGCAGCAGCATCTAATGCTTGTTCAGGAGACATTGTTCGAAGTGCTTCTTCTAATTTTGTCATATCTAAAACGCGAGGATCTCGAATTGTTCTGCCCTGTTCGTCTAATAGTTCCAATGCAGCAGGCACATAGATTTCTACTGATCCAAAATATTCTCCAAAAACATCTGTGATTAATTTTAGTCTTCTTGCTAATACTATCTCTTCTAAAGTTAATTCTCTTCTTAATAAACCAATTGGTGTATAAGGGTCTTCAATATCTAACACTGAACTTCCTAGTAATTCGTGTTCTTGTCTAGTGAATATTAACTTGTCTTCTCTATATCCTCTAGATAACAAAACTTGTTCTATTGCTTTTTGAAGGAGCAGAAGAGCTTCTTTTTCATCATCTGAAATTGCGCCAAGGCCGTATATGCTAAATGTATTCTTAGCTTTAGATAAGTCTATTCTATGACTAGGCGTTCTCGAATCAAATATCCCTTCAACTAGCATTGCTACTTCTCTAAATACATCTGGTTCCTTTGCCTTTGCAGCGATTCTTCTAACCTCTAAAATAGCACGTTCTCTAGTTAATAAATTTGTTGTCATAAATAGAACTTTGTATGTATATATTTATATTATTAACTATCTCAACCTAATAGCTTCCAAATCATTAAGTGCCCGGCCTTCTTTCCTAAGCATCATGCTTGCTGCCTGTGCGAGCTCTTCAGTTTTTCCCCAATCGCCATGCATTGTTAATATGCGTTCTGGAGTTGGCCTTACATTACGCAAATAGGCCATAAGCTGATCTCTCGATGCATGACCGCTAAAACCATCTGCAGTTTGCACCTGCATGTTAATATTCAATGTTTTTGCTCGTCCGTCATCGCCAGTTATCATCAGTTCTTTTTGACCTCGCTGCAACTTGCTGCCAAGCGAAAGCGCGCTTTGATAACCTACGAATACCAGTTTATTTTTCTCGTCGTCTGCCATCAACTGTAGATAATCATAACTTGGACCGCCATTAAGCATACCGCTTGGTGCGAGTATAACTGCAGGTTCACCATTTGCAATCGTTTCCTTATCTGTTCCTTTGGCAACCTTTATCATCGGTGATTCGAACGGCGAGTTATCACCCAAAATTCTGCGTTGGAGTTGTTCGCGCATATATTCCGGATAAGCAGTATGGATCGCGCTTGCCTCGAGTACCATTCCGTCTATGTAAACCGGAATATTGAAGTCCGGATTTCTTCTGTAATATTCTTCTAAAATGAGCAATAATTCCTGGCTTCTCCCAACCGCAAATACTGGGATAAGTACCTTGCCGCGCCTGTCTGTTGCCTCCTTTATCATTTTTACGAGCGTTTGCTCTGCATTCATTCTATTCGAGCCAATGTCATTTTTTCCGCCATAAGTACTTTCTATAAGCATTGTTTCAACGCGCGGGAAGTTCGTATTTGCAGGATCGAATAATTTTGTAAACCCGTATTTCAGATCGCCAGTATAAACGAGGTTGTGTCCGCCTTCACCAATGTGTAAATGCACTATCGCGCTTCCAAGTATATGTCCAGCATTGTAAAGCGTCATTTTCATTTCTGGAGTAATATCAACTACTTCTCCATAATCAACAGTAATAACATGATGCAGCTCCTTTTGTATATGCTTTTTCTCGTATGGGGGTTCTACACCAAATGTACGCTTTGAAAGATTGATGTAATCCTGCTGCAACAAAACCATAATATCTCTTGTCGGCCTTGTACAATAAACCGGGCCTTCATAACCCATTTTGAATAAAAACGGAATAAATCCCATGTGGTCTATGTGACCGTGACTAAGCACAACTGCATCAAGTTGGTCGATCGGGAATCCCATCATGCCCAAATAAGGATAAGCTTTTGATGGGTCACCGGTTGCCGCGTTAATACCAACATCAAGTAGTACTTTGCTGTGCGGCGTTTGAACCAGCACGCAGCTTCTTCCAACTTCTCTAAAACCACCTAAACAAAGTACTCTGACCCAATCGCTGCTGTGCGTCGGTGTTGGTTGGCATATCTTCTTGCCAATGTTTAATAAGAATTTTTTCCTTTCAGATGCTTCATAAACCATGCTTTTTCTTATTCCTTCCAATGTTACGCTTGCCATTGTAGGAGTTCGCATTGTTATTGGAGCCCAGCCAGTCTGCAGCATAAGTTCCTTTAGTATGCTCCCGCCTTTTCCGATCACGAGTCCGGGTTTCATTGCTTCTATATGAACTTCGCTGAATTCCGGTACGAAAAGCACGCTTTTTATATCTGCTTCTTTTGGCACTGTCTGATCTATTATTTGTTTGGTTTTTTCCGGATCGAGCAATGCGCTCGCATCAACGCGCACGCTTACTTTTTTCTTTAATACGCTTGCTAATTGCCTGATAAGTTCATCTTTAGCATAAAATGCCTTAATATTTTTTATGTATATTACTGTGCTAAGTCCTTCTGGTTCTACCTTCGTAACCTCGCATTCTTTAGGCATTATTTCCATTACATTTTTTTCAATTTCTTTATAGTACAAAAAAACACCTGTATTGATCCTACATTAATTATAGGTAGTTAAGTTATCAGAAAAAAGAAAATCAAGAATAAAAATTTCAGTAGCGTTTACCATTCCATTCGCTTATTTTTTCGTCTATCTATTCTAGTTTTTTGCCAATAAGGCCTTAACTTCTTCCTTACCCAGTCGCTTAAATCCCTGCTTATTAATAAGACACACATCAACTCGCTCGCCGCTCGCAGCGTCTCTACGCATTGCAGCAGCAACTGCCTTAGCAGCAATAGCCAATGTATCTTCAATGGTAGCATCTTCTTTATACAATTCTTCTAAAACACCGTACGCTACTGGTGAACCGCTTCCTGTGGATGTTACCTTCTCCTCTGTGATTCCGCCAAGCATGTCAACACTGAATACGCGCGCTTTCTCATCTAATCCTGCAACGAGTATTTGAACCCAAAATGGGAAGTATTTGCTTTGCGCAAGTATGTTTGCAAGAAGTGTTGCAGCAGCTTCGACTGTTATCTTCTTTTCATATTTTAGTTTGTATAATTTTGCTTCTGATTGCATCCATCTTATGAGCATTTGTGCATCGCCAACGCCACCTGCTATAGTCATTGCAATATGATCATCTATTGCGTAAATCTTGTCAATATCCTTGCTTGCGATCAAATATCCCATTGTTGCCCTGCGATCGCTTGCCAATATTACTCCGTCTCTACAAACTAGGCCGACAGTTGTTGTTCCTGTTTTTCTCGCCTTTTCAACACTTATCTCAGTTTCCATTTGATCACCGTGCATGTGGATTTCGCTATATATAAATAAAAATTTGGTAGAA
>JAHFGR010000110.1 GCA_023247345.1 Microcaldota archaeon
GTAATGGTTTTGGGGATAGTTAGCCCGAAAACGCTTGCAGAGCATATGGAAAATCCATTAATACCAGTTGCGCAGGCGCTCCCATTTGCGAGTATAATCGTACCAGTAATAGCCTTTGCTGGATTTATGATATGCTTTGTTTCCGCAAACACAGGCATAATCGGAGTATCAAGGGTAGTCTATTATATGGGGAAGAATGGGCTAATTTCGCGAAGATTAAGCTGGCTTCACCCGAAATTTCGCACTCCCTGGGTAACAACGATTATTTTTTCTATTGTCGCTATGCTGCTCGCATTCTTGGGAAATATGGTGCTACTGGGCGAGTTATATGCGTTTGGTGCGCTTACTGCATACACATTAACAAATTTCTCATCTATACAGCTTAGAATAAAAAAACCAGATTTGATAAGGCCTTTCAAAATGCCATTTAATGTAAAAATAGGCAAGCACGAAATATCGTTAATATCACTGGTCGGGATATTTAGCTGTTTGACTGTCTTTATATTAGTAGCGCTTCTTCATGTTGAAGGAAGAAACTTTGCATTAGTCTGGTTCTTATTTGGGGCAATGTATTTCGTATTTTATCAACGATATCTGGAAAGGCATAAAGAAAGATTGGAAAGAATTAGTAGTAGTTGAGTCAACTTCTTTTATATCTCTCAGCAAGTTCCTTAATTTTATCCAGAGTATTCTGTTCTGGTTTATGCACTTGCTCTCCAATATGCCAGTATTTGCCATCATGATATACCAGCGGTTGTTTGTCTGCCAGCGAAAGTTCAACTATTTCACCAATTAACATAGCATGATCCCCGATTTTTTCTGTTTTAACAACCTTGCATTCGGCATTCATTACCGCTCCTTTTAACATTAATGCGCCAATTTTCTTACCCTTATAAAATTCAAAACCTAGCTCTTTCAAAATAGCTATTTTATCAATCTGCTGTCCATGGCTTCCACCCGAAACGCTGGAAGCGACATTCTGGTCTATAGCAGCAAGGTTCACACCAAACTCCTTACTCTTTATTATATTTTCATAAGTAGTATCAACTTCATGTATGTTTATCATTATTAGACCTGGTTTATAAGATACATGATGAGTCCATTCTGCAGCCATTATATTATCTCCATGCGGTCCAGAACTAGTTATTAATCCAACATTTGTTATAAATTTTCTAGAACCCGCAGTTCCCCATTCCAAATCCATATTTTCACCTCAGATACATACAATCATATTAACATAAGCAAATATAAAAATTAAGAGCTTTACCTTCTTTAGGTACTAACCTATTTTTCTTAAAACAAGTAGTATTGCAGCTATACTGCCAAGCAAAAGTAATGGGGCAATAAACTTTGCAACTGAAACTACTGCGTTCAATGTAGACACGATTTCCGTACTCTGCTTTCCGCCTATAACTTTAATATCGAACCATTTTTTCGCTGCATGGAATTTTGCAGGCTGCATATCAAACATAGCCTCAACAACAGCAGCTTTGATATCTTCCAAAAATGATTTTTCCTCTCGAAGTGGATTGCGAACGCCACGGACAACGTTTATCTGGTGAGTATCTGTAGTATATATTCCAACGTGCCAATCTTTTTTATAGTTATTTCCAACTTCCTTAATTTCAGAAATAAGCTTATCACGAAAATCAGGAGTTACACCATTCGAATCAACCAGGATTAAGACATATTCTGGAATTGAAGAAAAAACAAGAACTTTAACACCTGCTTTTCCAATAAATGGATAATTGAAATAACGCTCAGCAAACCCAACTGCAAGAGATCGCTTTTTTGCATTTTTTGATAACGTATTACTAACTGCTTGCATATAATTATAGCTTACTTTATCGCCAGGCTCAAAGCTAACAATTTCGCCAGTTTCAGAATTATGCTGATCAGCTACTATTGCTAAAGAAACATTTTTTTCAGCAGCGTTCATAATTGCCATGCCAACGCCAAAATTTATATCTTCAGTAACCGCTGGTGCTCGGCTTAATCCAACAAACGCAGTATCGTTTATAATCAATGTTTCTGCATTGCACTCATCTTCATTGCCAAGTAATAAGGAAATATTTGCGCTGACATATTTTGCATTCTTTATGCAAGAATCGCACGCGGATATAACTTTGGCGAGCTCTTTGCTCGAGACAGGATTTAGATCATGCGTTACAGTGCCATGAAAGACTAATGTTTTTGCGCCGTATTTGTTGTTAAGCTCTTTGGATATCAGATACGAAAATTCGCTGCCGCCAAGCGTCCCAAAAGGACCAAAATGCACGCAAGGAACGACCAAAAACATGCTGTCTTTTTCTCTCTTAAAGGCCAGCAATGATACTAGTGTCTTTGCTTCCTGCCCTAAATTTTCAAAAGTTTTTTCCAATTCAGTATCTTGATAAAGCCATTGCCCAACAACGTGGCTAAATGCATCTGTACCGCTAACGCCAAAGCTCTTTTTCATTGGTGCGTTTATTATAAAGAAAAAGACAAGCATGGCGATTAACAGAATGAATGCGGCAACATAAAACTTTGCAATTGAAAATATTGGTTCGTTGCTTACATATATAGAACTGCTGCTTAATAAAAATACTAAATGAAACAAAAGTTGGATAATGGCGAACAGAAAAGAACGAAAGCGCAAAACAAAAACCAAGCGCGCAATAACATACCAAAGAACAAAAACCAGCGCAGCACCGACTAAAGTTATTATTTCAGAGTAGAATGGACTGACAGACGTTAGAAAGAAGCTAGCACCATAAGTAATCGCGTATATAATTTCGCCGACAAGTGTTGTTGCGATCACTCGCTTAAATGGAACTTTTTTTATCATTAGCTTTATAACAACCGAAGATATAACCGCAGGTATCGAAAGCAAAAGTATGCCGTCAACCGAACCCTTAAGAACTAGATCTATGCCTTGGTATTTCGTAAAGTTGATTATAATACCAAATACAAAACCAAGTAAGATTATTGTAATAAAAAGCGATCTGGTAGACGGTAGAGATATGAAATAATCAGTAATACTAACTACTCGCTCAGCGCTGTGCTCTTTCATAACTCATAACCCCGAACTCATAACTTTTTATATACTCTTTTTCATAGTTTAAAAACATGAGTATTATCTGCCCGAGATGTGGAAAAAACAGTAATGAGAAGGAATTCATAGATGCGTTCTGTGTTGATTGTTATCCGTTAGATGTAAAAATGCCGAAAGAATTGGTCTTCGATGTTTGTAAAAGGTGCGAGAGAATAAAGCATGGAAAAAAATGGATAGACAGAGACGAGGAAGAGATAGCAGGTGACATCACGCGCAAATGTAAGGGTGATTTCTTCAATGCAACTTATAATAAAGAAGAAAATATAGTAACTTTTTTTATAAAAAAAGGAGAAACCATTCTGAAGATAAACAAGACGATAAATGTTAATTTCCTAGTCAACATGTGCACTGATTGCTCGAGAATGAGCGGTGGCTATTACGAATCAATAATACAATTAAGAGGGAACCCTAGGACGATAGATAGTTTTGCAAAAAAAGTACAGAGAGAATTAGCTAAAGTAACTTTTGTAAGTAAAGTAGAGGAAAAGAAAGAAGGTATTGATCTTTACATTGGCAGCACACAAGCAGTCTTGGCCTTAATAAAAGAAATAGGTCACAAGTATATTATAACTAAAAAACTAGCTGGTGTTGATAAGGAGGGAAGAAGACAATACAGGACTAGTTTTTCAATTAGATTTGAATAAATGTACTTCACTTGCAATTTATGCTGGTTTCAGTTCCTCGGTTTTTTGGCATGCAAATATCAACATCAGACATGTGATTGATGGCAACCAATTTGTATATCTTTCTTACTGCCACCGAAAGTTTTTTCGTGACAAGGAAAATTTCTTCATACTTCAAACCCCAGCAGAAATTCATATAGTGGCATAAATCTCACTTCTTTAGTTTTTTCTCTCTTATCCTTAGTGACTACGATAGCTTCTTTGCATTTATATTTCTTGCAAAACTTCTGCAATCCTTTGTTTTGGCTTGGCTGGTTTCTATATTTTATTTCGACCGGAACTAATTCCTTGCCCTGCTGGAGTATAATGTCAACTTCGTCCTTGTATTTGTCCCTCCAGAAGAATTTTGCATCAGTTGCGAGTACGCATGTTGTTTCTATCAACTTGCCAGTTTTTTCTTTGCTCTCTTCAGTTAACACCGGGCTAAGAAATGTTGGATAGAACTTCTTTAGTGATTTTTCTGAAGTAATCCTGTTTCTAGAAAAATTATACAACTTCACAACTAAGTGTGCCATCTCCAAGTATTCAAAGTATTTTGAAAGTGTTTGTCTGGCTATGCCTAGTTCTTGCGACAAAGATGAGAAGTCTACAATCATGCCCGGATTGTCAACGATAATATCGAGTATCTTTATCAACTGTGTCGTATTCTCTATTGGATAGATTTTGGCCATATCCTTGAACACGATCTTTTCGATTATCGTGGTTTTTATGTAGTGCTTTACAAGTTCCTTGTTTTCCTTGCCTATCAACTCAGGAAACCCACCACAAAGCAGGTAAGTACCTAATTCCATCCTTAGCTCAATATCGTATAGCCTTGGGTTTTTTGTTATCTCTGTCTTTCCAACAAAATTTAGATACTCGCTAAAACTTAGTTTTTTTACCTCAAACTCGTAAATTCTCCCCGCCAAGCTTTCTCGCGTTCCTTTACGCAAGAATAGTGACTCAGAACCAGATACAAATATCTTGTACTTTTTAGTATCATA
>JAHFGR010000111.1 GCA_023247345.1 Microcaldota archaeon
TTGTTAAATTTAACCTCATCCCAACCTTGCTATTCTCGATTCTTTTCGCAGCTTTGTTAACGCCCTTAAGGATCGCATCATCCAGTAGTAAATAGCCATTCAAAGCTAACCTATGCGGTGCTAAATCTCGCCATTTCTGCGAATTTTGTGGATTTCGATTGAATGCGAGGTTTGTCATTTTGTTCATCGCCCAAGCTTTACTGCCTCTGCCCTAATGCCTCAGGCCTATCGCCTTTAACCACCATTGTCTCCTGCTGCTTATAAGAAGAATGATCCTGCTCTTTAACTATCTTTTGCGATAGCGATGAAACTAGGGCGAGCGTTGGCAGGTGTATCTTAGGTACTTTTACTACTTTATTATTATTCATAATATCACTATATAGTTATAATTTATGTTTAGAAGAGTTTATAAAACCTTCTAATAAGCGTTTTAAACTTTGTTTTCAATATCTAGCATGGGGTGAAGCAATGCAAATGTTATTAGATTTGATTCATGAGCCGGCTTTGGCTATAAAAAATGTTAAAAAGAAACCGAGTTTAACAAACGCTTTATTACTTGTTGTTTTTGGAGTAGTTATATTTTACATCGCCTCGCTTATTCCTACTATTAAGAGCGGTTTGACAACCCAAGGTCTAATCAATAGTTTTTGGAGCGCCTTGGTTCTATTTATCGTAGTTGTTGCGTACGCATTTTTAGCTAAAATCCCATTCGAAATAATTACAGATAAGAAACAGAACGCTTTCGCATATTCGCTCTCAGCCAATGCGATGTGGTTCTCCCTATTTTCTATAGGTTTCTTAGTTATGTCCGTATTTGTCTTAATTGGCACTTTTATTGATAAGGCACCAACACCAGTTTATGGAGGAACATACTCCTTCTATCCATCTTCTTATCAATACCCGCTAGAGCACAACATCTATCAGGTTGTTGTTGGTATTGGGTTATTCTTTTTCCTGTGGTTTTTAATAAAAGGTATTTCCATTGCTACGCGTGCATTGAAAGAATTCTTTGATGTAGATTATCTGATAGTTTTAGTGGTTAGCGGAATAACCGGAACTATTGTGACAGTAATCTTCTATCTAATGCTCATTGGATTTGGAATGCTCATTGGAGCCGGAATGCTAGGTGGGATGGGAGGACGATCATTCTAATTTTTTATTTTTTCATCCTTTTTCTTTATTCTTATAATAAGCAATTATATCTTCGCCTATTTCGTGCAGTTCGCATTTTCCAAAACTTTTGAAAAACCTTCTTAGTTCTTCTTTTTTGTACCAATCTACCGGCGGGTTTATGCCATCGGAATCTACCCATCTGTTTAGCTTTGTAAATAGCCATTCTGCTGCCCTATTTTTAAAATCATGTTCAAAAGGTTCACAAACAACAACTTCCTTACCAGTTGAAAGCGCTTTTCTAAGTAATCCTGTATGGTCAGTTACATGATGAAGGACATCGACAATAAGGATCGCATCATACTGGTTCATAGGTACATCAAAAACATTTCCCAGTTCGACATTGCGCTTCTTCTTGTTGCCATACGCAATAAAACCTTTGTTCATATCAAATCCGCGGTATTCACATTTTAGATATTCACTATTATACCCAGTGGCGCAGCCAAGTTCAACAACCTTCTTTCCATTAAGAAAATTTGCGATCAATTCTACCCTCTGCCTACCATGCCTAAACTTAATTAATGTCTCGTAGATGTGAGGGCTCATATAAAGTGGACTTCTCAAATAAATCACCTAATCTTTTCTGCAATTAAATAGCCCACGTCAAAAGTAACTACTGATATTAAGTAATCAACTCTCCCGGTCGCAATAAAGGCTAGCGCAGCTATTTTTAGGAATAACCTGTAATCAATAAAAATTTTCCAAAATCCGAATAGTGTTAGCTCATCCAGATATGCTGTTATAAAAAATATTGCAAATGGCAAATAATCTAAATTTGGCAACCCAAAATAAACAGCAGATACTATGGATAATAAAAAGCCAAGTATATGTGCAGGCTTATCTATCTTTCCAGCTAATACCTGTGCCAAAAGCGCTCCCAGAAAGAGCATGGAAAAGCTTGTCTGCGAAATCAAGTAACCAATGAGTATGCCATAAACAATTGCAAGTGGCCATTTTATTAAAACCTTACCTTTTTTGCTATCTTCTATATTGTCAACAACCTTGACTAATAATCCGCAAATAAAAGCCAAAACAAATTCGTAATACATTTAAATCAAACTCGAAACTATTAATGGAAATGCAATCGTTGCATCGCAATCAACAGTAACATATGGGGTTGCGCTAGAAAGCCTGCTTGCTGGCACTTGCAGTTTGCCCCAAGATATTGCCTCCTGAGTCCTTGCGCCGCTTAGCGAGCCATCCCAAGGACTTGCAGTTGTAACGTAAACAGCATAGTCCAACCCGCCTCGTAAAATATTTACGCCAATCGTGTGGTGCTTGGAAATTCCGCCACCAAGAATTATTCCCCCCGTTTTCTCAGCATTAAGTACAATACCTGCTAGTTTTTGCATATCCTTTGTTACGTCAATTCCAAAATCCTTGTATTTTTGCTTGAAGAAATAAACTTGCAAGCCTATTGCGCTATCAGTTATGCCCGGGCAAAAAACTGGAATATTATTTTTAGCTGCCCAATATAAGAACGAATTTTTTCCATGCTTATCATCCAGAGTTTTACCGATTTCATTCGTAATATCCGATGGCGCGCTAGTTTTTTCTTTTTTGTATAATTTTTCGAAAATTGGTACGATCCTTCTTTCCAACTCAACATAGCATTCGTTGTCAACAAGAATATTCCCCAGACGATTCACTCCTTTTTTATGCAGCTGCACATCATCCATCATGAAATCGCCTAATTCATAATTTTTATATGCGCGAATTAAATCGTGGTCTATGCTTCCACCTGCAGTAATTATCACGTCAACAAATTTTCTTTTGCAAAGCTCTGCAAATATGCCGCGCAATCCGCTTGCGATCATATTCGAAGTAAAAGAAAGGAAAATCTTTGCTTTTTCCTGCTTCATTTTCTTTATTATTTCTACTGCGCGCGCTATTTGTGTTGCTTGAAATCCAACTTGCGAGAAATCTGTTTGTCCAATAGATAAATCCTTAACTTTCATGTTACCA
Source organism: Microcaldota archaeon (assembly GCA_023247345.1). Lineage (GTDB taxonomy): Archaea > Micrarchaeota > Micrarchaeia > Anstonellales > Bilamarchaeaceae > JAGVWJ01. The sequence continues at coordinate 3,136 of JAHFGR010000111.1, forward strand.
CTATACCTTTTTAAGCTTAAAATAAGCCTCAGCCAAATGCTTGGCAAGATCGCTTGCACAGTAGCTAAAGCCAACCCGCCTGCGCAAAAGCTCTGCGGCATAACCATTAATGTAAGCCGCAGCTGCGCATGCTTCGAAATTTTGATTTTTACAAGCAAGCGCTGCCACTAGTCCGGAAAGTACATCACCGGTACCGCCCTTTGTCATGCCTTGGTTATGCATAGTATTGACAAGCAGTCTTTCACCGTCAGTAATTATGTCCCCGGTGTGATCTTTTTTAAGAATAAAGCATTCATGTTTCTTTGCCATTGCCTTGACATTTTCTACAGTACCTTTCACATTAAATAAATAAGCGAATTCGCCTTCATGCGGAGTTAATATGGCGTCCTTTGGTATATTTTCCTTTATTCTCTTTAGTCCATCACCATCGATAACGAGTTTTTTCGCGTTATTAAGCTGCTTTAAATCAAATGCAGCATCACCCAATCCAATGCCAAAAAGCGTGCAATCAACGTGCTCGTTAACAGTGTGATCAACAACAATTACCTCTGGAATGCGCTTAATAGTATTTATAAGATAGCCATCGTCCTCTGCTGGCAGAAAATAAAGTAAATCAACAAAGCTTTTTGCTGCATTTAATGCTAATACTGGGGCACCATGGTACTGTGCGCTGCCACCGATAACCAATAACATCCCATTTTGTCCCTTATGCGATTCTTTTTTCGGAGCATATAGCGATTTGATAATGTTTTTAATATTAGCCATGTTATTATTCTAAATGGTAAGTATAAAAAGTTTCTTCCTTAAGGCATTTGCGAGCATTTCATTTACTTTCGCATTTTTAGTTCTTTCACTGTTCTTAATCTCGCTTAACTTGAGCGAGGATGTCAATAGTCTAGAAAAAACAATAAAGGACAAAATCCCAGACATAATAAGAAATTCCAATTCAATAAAGAACGAGCTCGATTCAAAAATTGCCGAACAGCTAACTCAAACCAATAATCCGCTACCAGGTCAAGATCCTGACCAAGCATTGCAACTTATAAAAATGCAGTGCTTACAAAATTCATCCGCAATCTCAGGTGAATTTTCATTTGTTTGCGATGATTTTAAGAATGGAAAAATTAATTCAAAAGAAGATATCAGAAATTCGCTAATTGAAAATAAAATAATCCCATCTGTACAAAAAGGAATTGATCTTTCTGAATTGCGAACTGCGACCTCAGAGTTTAGCAACTATCAAGGCATATTATTGCTTGTCTTTATTGTCCTAGTAATTTTCGGAATTTTCATGCTTTTTCTAGCCACCTTTAACATTGCGAGAACGATAAACGGATTCTTTTGGTATGTTATGTTTGATTCCTTGTTCTTTTTGTTGCCTCTTTTGCTTCCGTTCATATTCGGAGCAAATCTAGAAAACTTGTTTGCAGATCAAGTAACGCATAGTATAACCCTTAATGAGACTAGTAAATCCATTGTTACCGATATAGTGCGTCCAATAATCACAATTTTTATAGATTGGTTCAAATCAATTCTCTTACGTTTGGTATCTATTTTTTCTCTAATCT
>JAHFGR010000112.1 GCA_023247345.1 Microcaldota archaeon
GGTTATGGCAAAGAAGAAAAAAAATTCAAAAAGTACTGGCCAGCAGACGTGCACGTAATCGGCAAGGGGATAATTCGTTTTCACGCAGTTTACTGGCCAGCAATTTTACTTTCAGCAGGGTTACAAGTGCCCAAATCATTATTTGTTCACGGATATATCACAGTCGAAGGACAAAAAATGAGCAAAACGTTAGGTAATGTTGTAGACCCATTTTATTTAATTGATAAATATGGTGTTGACGAGCTTCGATATTGTCTGCTTAGCGAGATTTCGACGTTTGAAGACGGAGACTTTAGCGAGCGAGTACTAGTTGAGAAAAATAATTCAGAACTTCTTGCAAACATCGGCAATCTAGTTAATCGTACCCTCGTATTCTTAAAAAATAATTTCGATGGCAAAGTTCCCAAAGGAAATCTAACTGAAGAGGATAAGAAATTTATCGAAAATAGCGAGAAGGTCTATCATCGAATCAAAGATTTATTGGATCAGCTTAAACTCAAAGATGCTATAAACGAAGTAATGCTGCTTTCAAAGGAAGCAAATAAATATTTCCAAGATAATGCCCCATGGAAATTAGTTAAAACTGATAAGGTTCGTGCAGCAAGTGTGCTTTTCTTGCTTGTTAATCAAGTAAAAGATTTGGCAATATTACTTTGGCCATTTTTACCAAAAACAAGCGAGGACATTTTTAAGCAGCTAGCGATTAAGCCAGAAAAATGGAAAGATCTTAGCAAGCAATCAGTAAAAATAGGACATGTGATCGGCGAGCCGAAGGTTTTATTTAGAAGGTTAGAATTGAACAAACAGGTTTTGGGTGAAGCCTTTTCCGAAAAGGCTTCTTTCTCTGATCTAGATATAGAAGTTGGCGAGATAATATCTGCAGAGCAGCATGCAAATGCTGAAAAATTATTAGTAGAAAAAGTTAAAGTTAGCAGTGGGGAAATCCAGCTTGTTTCTGGCATAGCAAAATTCTACAAACCAGAAGAAATTGTTGGCAAAAAAATACTTGTTCTAAGAAACATTCCATCTGCTAAATTGCGCGGTGTGGAGTCACAAGGAATGCTTTTAGTTTGTGAAAGCGCTACCGGCAATGTGGAAATAATTCATCCACAAGCAGATGTTGGAACCAAGATACTTCTGCAAGGTGCATTGCGCATGGCGCATGGCGCAAAGCCTCAAATAAATATTGATCAATTTTTCAAAATAAAAATAGAAGTAAAAGATAATCACATTTTATTCGATGGAAAACATTTAATTGCTGGAAAAACCGAATTAAGAACTGTTAAATTAAAAGAAGGCAAAGTAACTTAGGTTTAAAAGTATTTTGTCATAATATATATACTTATGTCTAGTTCTAAATTATCTATAATGGTAAGCGGATTGCCTGGAAAAATGGCTACTGAAGTTGCCAAACGAATAGCTACTCAAAAAGATCGATGTAATTTAGTTCCTGTTTCTTTTTGTAGCGCACGAAGAACTGAACGCTCAGTGCTTGTTGAAGGAATAGCAGTTGAATTAATAAAACCAGAACAAAGAACTGATGTTGTTAGTGTTTTAAGATCACCGGTATTTGCAGTTGATTACACATTGCCAGATGCAGCTAATGTAAATGCAGCATTTTATGCCATGCACAATATCCCTTTTGTTATGGGGACAACAGGTGGCGATCGGGCTGCGCTTGAAGCAGTTGTTAATGCATCTAAAACCTGCGCAGTAATCGCACCAAATATGGCAAAACCAATTGTTACGTTACTTGCTATGATAAAATTTGCAGCTGAGAATTTTCCTAATGCTTTCAAAGGATATAAATTAGAAATAATTGAAAGCCATCAGGCAGGAAAAAAAGATACAAGCGGTACTGCGAGGGCCATGGTTAAATATTTTAATGAATTGGGCATTCCCTTTACAGATGCGCAAATAGTAATGGTTCGTGGTCATGCAGATCAAATACAACTTGGCGTGCCACGCGAGCATTTGCAGGGGCATGGCTGGCATGATTATACTTTAAGATCAGCAGATGAGAACGTTTTACTAAGTTTTACGCACAATGTAAACGGTAGGAGCGTTTATGTTGATGGTACGCTCGATGCGATTGAATTTTTATCTAGAAAGGTTGCGCAAGAAATTGTTGGGCAAGTTTTTACAATGCTAGATGTCCTTAGATGATTAGATTATTATCCACCAGTCCCGTCTCCTCTACCTACAGCAACCATTCTTTCTATCGCTAATCTCGCGCGTGAAATAAATTGTTCTGGAACTTCTATTAGTTTTCCGTGTTGTGCTATAGCAGCAACATTATTTTCTACAAGCGCTCGCAAAACTTCTATTACTCCTTCTATTGAAACAGACTTCATATATGGGCAAACGCAACTAGCATCACAACTTTTATGTTCGTAAACTGGTAAGAAGGTTTTTTCCGGTTGTTCTTGTCTAAGCGATTCTATAAGTCCAATCTCAGTCCCAATAACCCAAACATTAACATCATCATGCTCACGTACAAATGTAATCATGCCACCAGTGCTAAGTATCGCATTAGTATAACTCAATCCTCTAACATAATCAAGAACTTCTGAGACGCATTCTGGATGAACCATTACACCAATTTTTGCATTTCTGCGATCTGGCGAGCGCTCTACTTTTTGCAAAGCATTTTCCAACATACCAAGTGTAAATTCCTGATGTATCGGACAGCTTCCTTCCCAACTAATCAGATTTTTTGTTGTTTTAGCTCTTATCGAATAGAAAAGATTTCTATCCGGTGCAAAAAGTACGTTTGGATGCGGCAAACTTTCAACAACTTTTAATGCGTTTGAAGAAGTGCAAATAACATCTGCTTCTGCCTTTGCATCTGCATAAGAATTTATATAAAGAACCAAAGGTAATTCGCTTTCTGGAATGCCTAAACGAATTGCTTCAAGTGTGCGCCATGTTCTTATCTGTTCGCCACTAACATAATCTGCTAATCCGCATCCGCCATAATGCGAAGGTACAACTACTTGTAAATCCGGTCGCAGAATCTTTGTTGTTTCTGCCATAAAATCTACTGTACAGTGTATTACTGTTTTATCTTTTGGAAGTTTCTGTGCTGCTTTTGCAAGTGCAAATGAATCTCCAATAGCATCAGCAATTGCCTTTATTTCTAAGCGCTGGTAAGTATGAACAACTAAAAATGCGCCAGTGCGTTCTTTTAGCTCTTTCGCTTCATCTATTAAAGCTCCATTTATCGGTGCATCTAGTGGTTTTATTCTTGCCCACGTATCCACAACTCGCAATCTAGCTCTACCATGCGTTTGTTCAGGATGTAATAATGATTTTGCAATTTCCATATTTCCACCTTCTAAAACCTATATCCATTTGCAACTGGCATTCTTCTTCCTGTACCAAATGCTAATGGCGTTACTTTTATACCAAGCGGTGCCCGCCTTCTTTTGTGCTCTGCTGCATCTATTTTACGAATAACCTCTCTTGCAAGCGTAGGATCAACTTTTTCACCATAAATCTCTGCCGGGCTTCTTACTCGCTCAACATACGCGTCAACAACATGATCTAATAAATCATAAGCTGGAAGTGCATCGCTATCAAGCTGACCTGGACGAAGCTCTGCTGATGGTGGTTTTGTAAGAATATTTCCTGGAATTCTTTCATACCCCGCGCGATCATTAATGGATTTACAAATTCGATAAATAATTGTTTTAGGTATATCGCTTATTACTGCTAGATCACCGGCCATATCTCCGTAAATCGTTCCATAACCAACTGCTGCTTCTGATTTGTTTGAGGTATTAAGAACAGTATATCCGAATTTATTCGCAATCGCGTACAGCACAACCATGCGTATACGCGCTTGAATATTTTCTTCAGTTACATCAAATTTTTTCCCATCGAAGATTGGGCCAAGCATTTGCATTAAAGCATCATATGCGGGTTTAATAGCAACTATTCTGTGTTCAACACCTAAATTTCTAACAAGCTGCAATGAATCAGTTATGCTATGTTCAGAGCTAAATTCTGAAGGCATTAGCACGCATAAAACATTTGCTGGCAATAATGCATCTGCTGCAATTGTTGCTGTAATTGCAGAATCAACTCCGCCAGATAAACCTAAAATTCCTTTTTTCAATTTATTTTTTAAAAAATAATCTCGTACTCCAAGCTTAACAGCCTCATATATCTCCTCTTCTGGCGACGGTATGCGCGGCGTAATTGGCGTATCATCTAATGAAAATATAATTAAATCCTCTTCAAAGTGCTTGCCCTGTGCGATCATTCCACCTTGCGCATTAAATGCATAAGATTCTCCATCAAAAACTAGATCATCTTGCGCTCCGATTTGATTAACATAAATAATTGGCTTTCCTCCGCGTGTGATATGGCCTTTGATCAAATTCTGTCTTACAATTGCCTTTCCAAAATAAAATGGAGATGCTGAAATATTAATGATTAATTCAGCGCCTTGCTGTGCCTGCACATCTGCTGGCCCGCCTTTTATCCATATGTCTTCGCAAACATTTATCGCAATTAGCTTTCCATCTAGCCTGAATAATCCATCATCATTGCCAGAAGCAAAATATCTTTTTTCATCAAATACATCATAATTTGGCAAATGTTTTTTTATGATAAAGATAGA
>JAHFGR010000113.1 GCA_023247345.1 Microcaldota archaeon
TGGAAGAATTAAAAAATGGTGAGCGGATATTTGGTTCATTATTGAAAAAATGGAAATAATTGGAAGTGGTAAGTATGTCTCTAGAATCTGAATCTCTCGAATTACACAAAAAACTTCGTGGAAAAATATCAATTTCAGCGCGAGCGAGAATAAAAAGTGTAAGAGACTTATCATTACTTTATACTCCTGGTGTAGCAGAGCCATGCCGCGCGATAGCAAGTGGCAAAGTTAGCGCTTATGATGTTACGATAAAAAATAATTCTGTAGCTATAGTTACAGACGGCACGCGCGTACTTGGTTTGGGAGATATTGGTCCAGAGGCAGCGCTTCCAGTTATGGAAGGCAAAGCACTAATTATGAAAGAATTTGCAAACATAGACGCATTTCCAATTTGCTTAAATACAAAAGATCCAGAAAAAATAATTGAAACTGTAAAGAATATTGAGCCGGTTTTTGGAGCAATAAATTTAGAAGATATAGAAACTCCAAAGGTTTTTGATATAGAAGAGCGCTTAATAGAAGAACTAAGCATTCCAGTTTTTCATGATGATCAACACGGCACTGCAATGGTCGTACTTGCGGGCTTAATTAATGCATTAAAGATAACGAAAAAAAAGAAAAATGAAATAAAACTTGCAGTGAACGGCGCTGGTAGCGCAGGTCATGCAATTGCAAAGTTGCTGATTGCTTATGGGATAAATAACATTACTGTATTTGACAGACAAGGAGCTATTTGTTCTGGCAGACCAAATCTTGAATCACATAAATCAAAAATCGCAGAAATAACAAATAAAGAAAAGTATAGTGGTCCTATTACAAATTTTGAAAACACCGATGTAATAATATCTGCAACAGCGCCAGGTGCATTGCCACAAGAAACAATAAGAAAAATGCGCAAACCTAGCATAGTTTTTGCACTAGCCAATCCTATTTCAGAAATATCTTTAGAGGAATCAAAACAACTTGGTATTTCAGTTTTCGGAACTGGTAGAAGCGATTATCCGAATCAGCTTAATAATTCTGTTTGTTTCCCTGGTTTCTTGCGAGCGCTACTCGATCTGCGCATAAAAAAAATAACTGAAAAAATGAAAATTGCTGCATCTGAAGGAATTGCTAAACTAGTTAGCGATACAGAGCTTAAAAAAGGAAAAATAATTCCGGATACTTTTGATAAAAGACTTGTGAAAAATATTGTAAATGAAGTTAAGAAAGCTATCGATCAGTAATAAACACAATATTTAATTTAGAGAAACTAATTAAAATGTTGCCATGCATATAAAATTATATGAGAAGTAGAACACTTGATGGTCATTTCAGAAGTTTATGGGTAAGATATAGTGGTGGCACAGTTAGCTTTGACCCCAGGGCATTAGAAGACATACTGGTAGAGCACATTACAGGTGTTAGAGCACAGGCTAGAAGAAGATTACAGGCGCTCAACACAACTAGTATAGTTCTAAATCACAAGATAAGCGGAATGTGCATAAAAACACCAAAACATGAGATCGCCTCCAGTACTTTTAATGATCTTGGAATAGATAGAAAGATAAAAATAAGCAAAGCAATGCACTATGTTGAGAGAATGTTTACAAGTGGAAAGGGTATAAATAAAGACTGCGTTGTTGTGAATGGAACTAGAGATGGGAATTCCACACGCAGGGAAAGAAATCATAGAAACAAGAAAGATTGCTTTTGTTGTAAAAGCAATGAAAACTTAACTACTCATCATATAGTTCCGCGCTCAAGGTATGGGAGTAATGATAGCCACAATCTAGTAGATATTTGCAAATCTTGCCATCTGCAGATAGAAGAAAAAATTGAAAGTATGGAAAAGGACAAAACAAAGGAAACCGCTTACCTGGATTATGTTGCGATATTAATTGTATTTACATTTGAAAAAATGAGAACTCCTGATACTGCCAAGGTTGCTATTGCAGAAGTTTGATTTATCTTTTTATTTTTTTAAGTATATCACTATCAACCTCATTCGGTCCGATAGCGCTTGCAATTATTTTTTCAACATCTCTCGCATCTAAAAGTTTTTTTTCGATAATTAGTTGCTTAAGCGATTTATTTTTTGTGTATGCTTCTTGTACGAGCTTGGAAACTGTTGAATAACCTAAATATTGATTAAACGCAGTTGCATAAGCAAATGAATTTTCAAAATGTTCTTTGCATCGCTTTTCATCAACTTGCAAACCATCAATGCATTTTTCTCTGAACATCTTTGTTGCGCTTTTCAAAATATCTAGCGATTGCATTAGATTGTGAGCAATTAGTGGAGTCATAAAATTAAGCTCCAGTTGACTGCTGTTGGCGGCTTGTAAAATAGCAAAATCATTCCCCATTACTTGGAAACAAACCATATTGACAGCTTCGGGCACGCTTGGATTTATTTTTCCAGGCATTATGCTTGAACCTGGTTCAACTGCAGGCAGAATTAGCTCTGCAATAGCAGTTTTTGGACCGCTCGCAAGCAGGCGCAAATCATTTGCAATTCTATTAAGCGTTGTTGCGTAATTTCTCAAAGCTGCTGAGGCTAATAAAAATGCGTTCATATCGTGTGTTGTTTGCACGCTGCTATCTGCTGCAAGTAGCTTCAGTGAAGTCAGCTTTGATAATTGAAATACTATTTTTTCTTTAAATCTTGGATGCGTGTTTATCCCTGTACCTACTGCCGTTCCACCTATCCCCAAGCATACAAAACTTTCGAACAAATAGCTAATTTGATGGACGTCATCAAGAATAGCTTTAGAATACGCATGAAAAACCTGCCCGTAATTTATCGGTACTGCATCCTGCAAATGCGTTCGGCCTACTTTAATTAGTTTTTCATATTGTTTTGCTTTCTTATCAAACGAATTTTGCAGAGCTCTGGTTTCTTTTAACAAATTTTGTAATTCTAAAAGCGCGGCTATTCTGATTGCAGTCGGAGTTACGTCATTACTGCTTTGCGCCATATTCACATGGTTATTTGGATGGACAAATTTATATTCGCCTTTCTTGCCGCCAAGAATCTCGTTTGCGCGATTCGCTAAGACTTCGTTTACGTTCATATGCATTGGCGTACCTGCACCGGCCTGAAATGCATCAAGAATAAATTGATCATTGAATTTGCCTGTGAGCGCTTCATCGCATGCCTGGATAATTGAGTCTGCAATCTTCTTATCCAAAACGCCAAGTTCGTTATTCACCAGTGCTGCTGCTCTTTTTATAAGAACAAAAGCGCGAATTATGCGCAAATCAACCTTTTGTCCGGATAATCTGAATGTACTTGATGCACGAGCAGTAAATGCACCATAATACGCATCCGCAGGGACTCCGACCTTTCCTAGAAAATCTGATTCTGTGCGATTTGGCATATTGACTATTCATAATCTTATATTTTTAAATTCTTTCATTTATGTTTGAACTATGCCAGAACAAGAGCAAAAACCAGAGGAGAAAATTGATTTGGCAATAGTACTAGTAGCACATCTAGTATTGGGTGCTGGTATTTATGTATTTGGAAGAACACTTAAAAATAAGAAAGAAGAAATCTTTGGTTTAATTTTTGCAATAGCATTCGTTGGACTATTTATATACTCACAGTCTTTGTCTTGCCAACAGATAGGTGAGAATTTTGTAGGGAAAGGTTGTAACATAGTAGAACTCTTTTATACAATGGCAATACTATCTTGGATCTATGTAATAGCCAGATCTGTACAAAATAGAAAAAGAGCCACTTTGACTCTGAAAGGGTTGGGGGAAGCAACCTAAAATTTATTTCTGTTTCCCGATCAGCACAAACTGCGCAAGCATTGCTTCTATCTGTATGCGCTCGTTCGCGCCTTCGACCATCCTGAAATTGTATTCGCCAAGCTTGTCGATTAGATTAATTTTATCTTCCTCTTTGACATTTAAATTTGGAATTTCACGATAAACCTGGAGTAAAATATCTTCTCCGCTTAATCCGTAGTTGATAATAAGTTGGTCTAGATTCTCTCGAGATTTTAGAAAATCTCCTTTTAATGCGAGTTCAAGCATGTCTTTGATTTCTTTTGGCCTTGCGCGCGAGCTTATTTTATGTACTAATGCTGCGGTTATATGCTTGGCATGCAATGATGCTCCTTGCAAAACATTAATCGCACGACGCATATCGCCTTCACTAACATAAAATATCGCCTTTATCGCGTCATCGTCGATTTTAAGATCTTCCGCCTTTGCAACACGCTCGATCATTTTCTTTACATCCTGCTCGTTCAATGGCAAGAATCTAAATAAAGCACACCTGCTTTGCAGAGGCTCGATAATCTTGCTCGAATAGTTTGCAGACAAAATGAATCTGGTAATAGTGGCGTATGATTCCATGGTTCTTCTGAGCGCGTTTTGCGCATCGCTAGTCAATGCGTCACACTCATCGCGAAAAATAACCTTAAACGGAACATTGCCTAGAGAAACACTTCTTGCAAAATCTTTTATGCGCCCTCGAACAATATCAATGCCACGATCATCGCTCGCATTCAGATCAACGAAATTTCCAGCAAAATCATTCCCGAATAAATCATGTGCT
>JAHFGR010000005.1 GCA_023247345.1 Microcaldota archaeon
GGCCTTATACAAACATGCCGACATATGTAATTACCAAGCACAAAATTGACAAAAAATTTTGTGCGCATTGTAAATTATCAAATTTACAATACAATAGAAAATTTGCAAATAAGCCCGATAAGAGTGTAATCTTTTACAATGGTGATTTGAAAAAACTAGTTCAAGATTTAAAAAAGAAAAATGAGAAAGATATTTGGCTCGTTGGTGGGTCAAAACTTGTTACGAGTTTTATGAATCAAAATCTTATTGACGAGTATATAATATCGATAATCCCAGTTATCCTTACAAAGGGAATACCCATGTTTAAAGATATAAATCATAAAAGAAGACTTGCGCTTGTTGAAACAAAAACATATTCTTCTGGAATTGTTCAACTTAGATATCACTAGGTTTGAAACTGCGCATCAGGAGGCTGTTGCTTACAACGCTTACAGAACTAAATGCCATAGCAGCGCCAGCAATTACAGGACTAAGAAGGAAGCCTGTGAACGGATAAAGAATGCCCATTGCGATAGGAATACCAATTGTATTGTATGCAAATGCCCAAAAGAGATTTTGTTTTATTTTCTTCATTGTGTATCTGCTTAATTGTAAAGCGGTAACAATATCCCGCAGATCGCTTTTTACAAGAACTATTCCACCGCTTTCTATTGCGACATCGGTTCCAGCACCTATTGCGATTCCAACATCTGCACGTGCGAGCGCAGGCGCATCATTTATTCCATCTCCTACAAATGCAACTTTTTTCCCTCCTTCTTGTAATCTTTTAATTTCTTCAGCCTTATCTTCTGGGAGCACGTGTGCCAAAACCCTATCAATTCTAACCTGCTTGGCTATTGCTTGCGCCGTTCGCTCGTTGTCTCCGGTTATCATAGCAGTTTCATAACCCATCTGGTGCAATTTTTCTATCGCTTCCTTGGAATGCTCTTTTATTGTATCTGCGATCGCTACAATTCCCGCAACCTTATTGTTTGCTGCAACGATTACAACTGTCTTACCTGCAATCTCAAGTTCATGCATCTTTTTTACAATTTCTTCCTTGATTTTAACATTCTTCTTTTTCATAAGTTCCATATTTCCAACAAGTATTTCTATTTCATCAACCACTGCTTCTATTCCATGGCCTGGAATTGCATTAAAAGAGGTCGGCTCGCTGAGTTTTATTTTAAGATTCTTGGCTTTTTTGACAATAGCTTGTGCAAGATGATGTTCAGAATTATTCTCTGCAGATCCAGCAAGCACAAGAATTTCCGCAGAGCTAAGTCTTTCTCCAAATACATCTGTTACTATTGCTTCTCCTTTTGTTATAGTGCCAGTCTTATCAAAAACAACTGTTTTTACTTGGTGGAGAAGCTCTAGACTTTCCGCATTTTTAATTAATACTCCATTCTCAGCACCCTTTCCTGTACCAAGCATAATAGCAGTGGGCGTAGCTAAGCCCATGGCGCATGGACAGGCTATCACAAGTGTTGATACTAATATTGTGATTGCAAATAGGAACGTTTGCCCAGCGATGAAGTACCAATATCCAAAAGATAAAAGTCCAAGCAGTATAACTACTTGAACAAAATAACCCGCAACTGCGTCTACTAGTCTTTGTATAGGTGCCTTGCTTCCTTGTGCATCCTCTACTAGTTTTATTATTTGTGCAATCATGGTATCGCTTCCAATCTTTGTTGCTTTGAATTTGAATGAGCCAGTTCTGTTTATCGTTGCGCCAATTACTATATCTCCTTTTCGTTTGTGCACAGGCATGCTCTCACCAGTAATCATGCTCTCATCTACACTGCTCACGCCGTCAATTACTAAGCCGTCAACAGGAATTTTATCACCTGGTTTTATGATTATCATGTCTCCGACAATAACCTCTTTTATTGGAATTTCCATTTCTTTTCGATTACGCACAACTAAAGCAGTTTTTGGCTGCAAGCCAATAAGCCGCTTTATTGCTTCGGAAGTTTTTCCTTTTGCTACTGCTTCAAGGTATTTTCCAAGCACTATAAATGTAATAAGAAGTGCTGCCGTTTCGTAATACATACTTCCTTTGATAAAGTTGAAACCAACAGCAATGCTATAAACATAAGCCGTACCAACACCTAATGCAACCAAACTATCCATGCCAGGCATCCGGTTAATAAGGCCACGAAAACCTCTAATAAAAAAATCACGATTTATGTACATTACAGGTGTTGCAAAAAGAAACTGGATTATTGCAGAGTATTTCATTAAAAATTCCGGATATTCAAAATTCAGTATGCCTTTAAGCATCTCAGGCAAAGCAAGCATAAGCACTGGTAAAGTAAGAAGTGCTGAATAAGTAATGCGCATTTTAAGCTCGTTTATTTCTTTTTCTCGTGCAATCTTCTCTTTGTCAATTTCTTCGCCAAGCTCAATCGGCTCTGCATCATAACCGGTAACAACTGTTGCTTTTTTAATTTTCGAAAAATCGGTTTTTTCCTTATCGTAATCTACAACTGCTTTTTCAAGTGCAAAATTTAATTCTATATGTTGTACTCCTTCGATTTTTTTAAGCGCGTTTTCAACGATATTTGCACAATGCAAGGAATTCATTCCGATAACATGTAAATATAATCTGGTTATGCCCTTTTTCGGTGATTCTTCCGGAATATCTGCACCATAACCTAAGCTTTCGATCGTCTCTTTAAAATTGCCATGGGTAACCTTATTTTCATCAAATTCTACTGTTGCTTTATTTGTTGCATAATTTACATTTGCGTTAGCAACTCCTTGCAATTTCTTTAGCTTGCGTTCAATATTAACAGCGCAAGATGCGCAATGCATTCCGATTATTGGTATTGTAGATTTTTTCATTTACCTAAACCTCCTACGGGTAGAACAACAGACCTTTAGGGCCGTAGAGCATCATAAGTGCCAAAATAATACTAAATGCTGCACTAGTAGTTAGAAAATCCCTGAAAGTAGTTTTAAATTCCATTTTTGAGGCTGCACCAGATTCACGATACATTAAGTAGCTCAAGCCACCAAGCACAAAAGTGCATACTCCAAATAAAATATAGAGAAACAATATTAGATTATCCCTAAGCATCATGATCGAAGTCATCGCGCCCATTATTCCAGCCATTAAGCCTGCCATAATACCTTCCATCGTTCCCATTACACCACAGCAACGACCTACGTTTCCACCGAGTGCCATACCTACAATAATGCCCGTTGTCGATCCTATAAATATTCCATTTGTTGCGCCAATCAGGGCGCCGACCATAAATCCAGTTATCATGCCCATGGTCATCCCAGCCATCATGCCATTCGCGCATGAGATGTTTTTCCTATAGCAGTTCATATGATAATAGGAAAATAAGGTAATTATGGAACCAACAATAGCAAGAAAAAGCAACGGAATGTAAGCATTGGCATTTGAAATATTTTTAGATATAAAAAAAGAATATCCAAATCCAGTAAGAATTATTAGCACTGCAGCTGCTCCAAGAGCGTAGTTCATTAACTTTGTTTCAATTCCCACATGCTGCTCACCTGCAATAATCGCAGAAAGATATTTATTCACTCGCAGCGGGTTGCCTCTAGTTCCTGCTTCTTTACCTTTTTCTGGGTAGCCTTTCTCAGCAAGTTCCTGTTTTAATTTGTCAAGTTTTTCAGGTTCGCAGGTTATTGCTACAGAGTGTCTTTCAAAGTCTATCGCCGTAACGATAGCTTCGTTTTGCTCTGCTACCTTCGTAATAAGTTTTCCGCAAGAATCACAAGTCATCCCACTAAGCTCTAATTTGAATTCTTTCAATCAAACCACCTTGTACCCTTCCTTGTCAATAGTTTTCTTCACAGTTTCAAGTATAGACTCATCGCTATAACTCAAGGTTACAGTTCCTTTTTTGCTGTCTGCATTAACCTTTTTCACACCCTTTATCTCAGATATCGAATCAGTCAGAAGCATCTCGCATGATTTGCAGTGCATACCAGTTACATTAAGCGTTTTTTCCATGTGCAGAAATCACCTCGCACGTATTTGAAACTGATTTCAATGAATAATGTAATGAGACAAGCAAGAAAGAAATGCTAATCAAGGTTATATACACACTTATTTCTGCAAGAAATGCTGTAGCCTCTCCAAGTCCAAGCCAGAACAGCCATACTGGTTGACAGAAAGAACATGAGGTTGTAAACATAGCGGCAACTGTTCCAAGCGTTGTTGTACTTTTTGCAGTAGTCTTTCTTTTTTCATAATTGTGAATAATTATAGTAGCGTTGAGAGCTATAGCAAGTACATTTATAAGCATTAATACTACTCTAATTGGATCAGCTATAGGGTTGAACTCCATAGTTGCAATTAAGAAAAGCCCAGTTATTATTGTAAATACTGGTATTAACACTAGCAACAGAATGGTAAATACTGCCTGGTATCTGCTTTGTGAAAAAATTGTATTTAGTGCATTTATATAATTCATGAGCTCGCCAACTTTTATGCAGTTACAATAAAATTGCCTGGTGGGAACATGCCCATACCGCAGGTATATTGATACGTGCCCTCCTGCTGGGGCGTGAACTCTATTATATCTTCCTGCCCGTTTCGTGACTGTGCATGTACATTAAGTCCGCGGATTTGCATATAACTGCCACACCCGGCATTTTTAGCTGTAAAGTGAAGCCTTACCGGGATTCCTTTTTTGACTGTTATCTGACTTTTATCATATCCATAGCCCGTGGCTTGAAGATATACTTCCTGAATTCCTCCGCTAGGCGTGTTTGGCTGACTTGGATTTCCAAGTGTTGGGGTAGTTAATCCTGTTGATTGGGCGTTGGCGTTAGCATTAGCGGTTGCCCCAAAAACAAGATACACGCCGAAAACGATGGCCAGGAAAAGACCGATTAATATAAGACTAGTATTTTTTTGTATTTTTATTTCATTACTCATTGAGTCACCTTTAATATCCTTTCTAATCAAATTAATTTTATATATTTCATTTAACTGAAACAATATATATTAATATATGAAACAATCAAATATACAGTTGAAATGATGTTGCATAAAAATGAAACATGGGTGATACTCATGAATGACCTTAGAAAACAGATTTTCATAAGTATGGTAATTATATCAATTTTCATATTTCTGGTTACTGTACTTGTATTTGTTTACGCTCTTTCATCAAAAGGTGAAGCTATTCCAAGCTTTCTCCAGCCTTTTCTTGAGTACCACATTCATTTTATGGTAATAATGGGCATATTTGGTGTTTTTTCAGGTTTAGTCAGCCACAATATTCTTAATGCCACAATTGAAAAACAAAGGACAGTGGTAAAAACAAATACAGAAATTATCATGAAGTTCCTTAGTCCTGAAGAGCGTGAGATAGTTAATCTTCTTATGAGCAAGGATGGTATTACTACTCAGAGCGAGATATCAAAGCTGCCAGGCATGTCAAGGCTCAAAGCGCATAGGATAGTGAAAAAGCTAGAGGGGCGTGGAGTAGTTCATGTTGAAAAATACGGTAAGATTAACATGATACGAATTGTGGAAGAACTCAGAGGGTAGATAGTATTTCCAAGATCAACGTATCCTTTTGACTGATGCAAATTTTATACGAACATTTTTAAATCCGCATTGCGATATAAGATTCTAGTTCTTAAAAATTTAGTTAGATTAGTTTAAGGTGGGTTTAATTTCATGTCTAGCGATAAGAAAGCAGTCCTAGTGCTGAAAGATGGCACAATTGTTTATGGTCGCGGGTTTGGTGCTACGGCGACAAAAGTAGGCGAATTAGTTTTTAATACTTCAATGATGGGCTACCAAGAGGCGCTTACTGATCCAAGTTACGCTGGTCAAATCTTATTAATGACTTATCCGCTTATTGGGAATTATGGAATCGATACAAAAGATAAATGGGATTCGAATTATTCTTGGTTTGAAAGTTCGCATGTTCAGGTTGAGGGTTTTGCTATCCGTGAACTTGCTGTGCAACCAGAGCATCGAGAAGCGACTGCTGATCTTAGCACATTTTTGAATGGAAGCAATATTCCAGGCATTTATGATATTGATACGCGATATCTAGTCAGGCATGTTAGAAATTTTGGCGTAATGTCTGCGGTCCTTGCGACTTATGAAAACGGAGTAGATGTAAAGAAACTACTCGACGAGCTTACATTCAAGTATGAAAGTATAAATTTTGTTGAAAAAGTAACAACACGCGAGCCGCTAATTTTTGGTAAAGAGAACAAAAAAACAGTTGTTCTGATTGATTACGGGGTAAAGATGAATATTGTTCGCGAGCTCGTAGCGCGAAAATTAAAAGTAGTAGTTTTGCCAAGTTTTTCAAATGAAAAAGATATTGAAAAATATGAGCCTGCAGGAGTTGTTTTATCAAATGGGCCAGGCGATCCAGTTATACTAAAAGATGCGCACGAAACAATAAGACAACTCACTAATAAAAATTATCCAATACTAGGAATTTGTTTAGGTCATCAGTTGCTTACACATGCATTTGGCGGTACAACATTTAAACTTAAATTTGGTCATCGCGGCGCAAATCATCCTGTGCTTAATAAATTAACAGGCAAGATCGCGATTACAACGCAGAATCACGGTTATGCTACAGATGCAATCAAATTGCCAAAAGATCTTGAGATCACACATGTCAATATGAATGATGGAACAGTAGAAGGCATGCGACACTTATCAAAGCAAATACTTAGTGTGCAATATCATCCAGAAGCATCACCCGGCCCTAGGGATTCTAAATATCTCTTTGATGAATTTATGAAGATTTTATAAGGTGCGGAATATGAAAAAAGAAGAGCTTAAATGTAACAAGTGCGGCGTACATTTAATAATAGAAATCGGTTGTATCTCAACTTCTGGTATGGAAGAAAAACACAACAGGAAAGAAATTACATATTACCTTAGCGGTGAAACAAGTTATATTCCACTAACAATACCATGTGTTAAGTGTGAAAATAATATTATTACAATTAAACCTTCGGGAGGATGTCCAAAGTGCAATCTGCCAATTTATGATAGTGATTGTGCGATGGACGATCGATTAGCCGAGATGGAAAAAAATAAAGAAATAAATTTTATAGTTGGCAAAACGCTCACTCAATTTGAAGTGCAATGTGTAAAATGCAGAACAAAATTTAAGTATGATCGTTATCGAGGTGTTGTAAAATGAAAAATCTAATCTCAATGCAGGATCTAAATAAAGATGATTTAGAAAATCTGCTTAAGCTGACTGATGAACTGAAAAATAAAACAATGCAGAAGAATGGGAAAACTGCTGCACTTTTGTTTAACAGGCCGAGTACGCGAACCCATGTTTCATTTGATGTTGCGCTTCATCAATTGGGATATAGTACGACATATTTAGATTACGTTTTTACTCAACTCGTTCGCGGTGAGAAGCTAAAAGATAGCGCAAAGGCAATTAGCCAGTATGTTAATCTGATAATCGCGCGTCTTGTACCTCATTCCATGCTCGAAGAGCTAGCAAAATATTCTGATGTTCCAGTAATAAATGCCGGCAGCGATGTTGAACATCCTTGCCAAGCTCTAGGTGATCTATATACAATTAGAAAAGCCAGAGGCGGGAAGCCGGATGCTGGAACTAAGATCGTTTTTGTAGGAGATCCAAGAGATGCCGTAGCAAATTCTCTTTCAATTGCTTCACAAGCACTTGGTATGAAATTTACTTATCTTTGCCCAAAAGGATATTACCCAACAAATAAAAAAGCAGAATTATCGAATGACCTTAAGTCAGTCAAAGATGCGAACATAATTTATACAAATGCATGGTCCCGCGAGCTTAATGAAGAAGCAACAGAAATAATGCGAGATTTTCTTCCTTATCAAATTAATGAGCAATTGCTAGCGAATGCGCCAAAAGATGTTTTGATAATGCATCCATTGCCAGCATTCAGAGGCATGGAAGTAACAGACAAAGTACTCGATGGTAAAAATTCATTAGTTTGGCAGCAAGTGAAGAATAGATTGTATGTGCAGAAAGCAGTAATAACTACATTGAGCCTTGAGCAGTGAGTGCGGCAATTGTATTTTAGAAAATACAAACACACATAAAAATATCTACAATAACAATATTTAAAAACTCTTTGAATGAAAAGTTTTATATGCGTAAAACTTTTCTAACCCCCGGAAATCATCGAGGCATTACAGTAGATTTTGAAACTAGGACTATCGGCAGTGGAAAGTTAGGTGGAAAAAGTGCTGCTCTAAGAGAGTATCAGCCTCTTTTTGACGCAACTGTTAAAGTTATAGGTGAAGAAGAAACTGGGCTTATAACTGTTCCGCATGTTTCTATAACCCCGGCTTTGCTTTCTGATTTCTTAAGAAGAATTGGTGCTTCCCACGAAGACCCAGCAGCAGCTATCGAAGCAATAACTAGATCAGATTTTGGTGTCGAATTAAACGTCTTTAGAGAAGCAATATCTCCTTTTGATGGGGTATATACTGCAATAAGATCAGACGAAGCAACTGCTGCTGGAGTTGGATTATGGCATACTGATTTTGTATTAAGTGATTCAATTCTTACAACTACACTTAAAGTAGCAGACATAATAAAGAAAATACTGAAAGCGGATTTTTCAAGAGATGTTTTAGCGTTTAAAAGAAGAGTCGGAATACCAGTAGATGATACTCTGGGTGTATTAGTAATGCCTGTTGTTGGGGTAGACCTTAGTCAAATGTACTCAGATCACATGTTTGGTTCAACTTTTCATGCAAATATAATTACTGGTTTTAATTATGAAGGTACTTTAGCAAATATTGGCGTTGGTGTAGGCGGAGCTAATAATCGTGGTGCTAGATCTGAAATTTTAAGAATTGTTAGAGCGATTCATCTAACTAAAGCATCACTTAGTATGAATATAAGAAATTCAAAATTATTATCTGCTGGTGAGTTAAAAAATTCTGCGGATATTCCAAAAGCCTATGATTTCTTAGACATGATAATAGATGGTTACAATCCCTTGATGGACAAACTTTTAAGAGAGCTACTAAAGTATACAAACTCTCTAAAGACTCAGCTTTATTTGGAATTAGCTTTAGACAGAAAATCCTGGAATGTACTACAATGTAGCCCAGTTAAAATAGAAAACTTAGAGCCACCAGATGTTCCAGATGAGCAGAAAATATTAGATATTTTTGGTCGCGGTTCTAATCCATATGCTCAATACGGCTCAACATTATCAGGAAGAGCAGTAGTAAAAATAGATTCTGTGATATATTTGAAAAGCCTTAATAGAGAAGAAATTGAAAGACTTAGAACCATAAACCAGGAAACATCTAATTATGTTCTTATTGTAGATGCTCCTCCAAATCTAATTGGAAACGTACTACGTTTTGCAGATTATTCTAATGCAGCAGCTATTGTTTCAAATAGTACAGAAGCTCTTAACAATATAGGAACCCACTTCAATGGGGCATTTAGAGAAGCCGGAATATTATTTTTGGTAGGTGAAGTAAATGCTGATTTCTTAGCTGGCTTGAAACAAGAAAAAGCTAATACCAGAAAATTACTTGTATACGCAAATGATGGAGTAGAAGAGGGTTTTATTGCAATTTGTTAAAACCTAGTTTTAACAAAAGCTTTTTAAATTAGCGACGAGTTATATTGTTCTAGTTCTTAAAAAATTTAGTTATATTAGAGAGTGGTAGGTTTAGCCATGTATAATGAAAAAATCAAAAAAGTTCTAGTAATAGGTAGCGGTCCGATAGTCATAGGCCAAGCAGCTGAATTCGATTACTCTGGAACGCAAGCTTGCACTGCGCTGCGAGAGGAAGGAATAGAAGTAGTGCTTGCTAATTCCAACCCGGCAACAATTCAAACAGACTTAGAAATCGCTGATCGAATTTATATCGAACCGCTAACTGCTGAAGTTTTGGAAAAAATAATTGAGCGCGAGCGACCGGATTCAATTCTTGCAACTGTCGGGGGGCAAACCGGTCTTAATTTATCAATGGAATTGCACGAGCGCGGCATTCTTCAAAAATACGGAGTAAAATTTATTGGAACAGATGCGGCAGCAATAAAAAGAGGAGAGGATCGCGAGGCATTTAATGAAACTATGCGAAAAGCAAACGTGCCAATTCTGCCAGGCAAAATGATTTCAGATTATGAAGCTGCATATGACTTTGCAGAAAAAATTAGTTATCCAGTAATTGTACGACCGTCATATACCCTTGGTGGAAGCGGAAGCGGAATTGCATACAATAAACAAGAATTAAAGAGTATTTTAGAACTTGCATTTAGGCTAAGCGCTACGCATTCTGCATTAATTGAAAAATGCGTTATAGGTTGGGGAGAATTTGAATACGAAGTAGTCCGAGATCATGATGGAAACAAGGCAATAATCTGTAATATGGAAAATATCGATCCAATGGGAGTGCATACTGGCGAGAGCATAGTCGTTGCGCCATCACAAACATTAAGCGATCAGGATCATCAAATGCTAAGAAGCGCAGCGCTCCGCATAATCGAAGCAATCGGAGTTTGCGGCGGATGCAATGTACAATTTGCAATGAATCAACAGACTGGCGATTATGTAGTTATTGAAGTTAATCCCAGATTATCGCGATCGAGTGCTTTGGCATCAAAAGCAACTGGTTATCCAATTGCAAGAGTTGCAGCAAAAATTGCTTTAGGCCAAAAACTCTATGAAATAAAAAATGCAATAACCCAAACAAGTGCAGCATTCGAGCCTGCATTAGATTATGTAGTTGTAAAAATTCCAAGATGGCCATTTGATAAATTCCCACAAGCAGATCGCAAAATCGGCACACAGATGAAAAGCACTGGAGAGGTAATGGCCATTGGAAGAACATTTGAAGAAGCATTACAAAAAGCAATGCGCAGTTTAGAAGTCAAGGTACCAAAGTTCAATTACTCAGAGCATATTTACCCGCCAACTGATTTGAGATTATTTGCAATATTAGAAGCTTTCCGCAATGGAGTAAGTATACAAGAAATAAACAAAAAAACAATGATTAATCTCTGGTTCTTGGAAAAAATTCTGAATGCTGTCAGGATGGAAAAACAAATCATTTCACAGCCATTAAACCGCGAGCTTTTACGACAAGTTAAGCGTGCTGGTTTTAGTGATGTGCAGATTGCAAAATTAAAAAATACGAGCGAAAATGAGATTAGAAAACTAAGAAAATCTTTCGGAATTATCCCTACTTATAAAATTGTAGATAGTTGCGCTGGCGAGTTCGAGGCCATTACTCCATACTTTTATTCAACATACGAGCTTGAGAACGAAGCAAAACCATTGCAAGGCAAGAAAGTTATTGTAATTGGTTCTGGCCCGATACGCATTGGGCAAGGTATAGAATTTGATTATTGCTGTTCGCATGCGAGTTTTGCATTGCGTGAAATTGGCGTAAAAAGTATTGTAATAAATAATAATCCAGAGACTGTAAGCACTGATTTTGATTCTTCTGATAGATTATATTTTGAACCGCTTGCTTTCGAAGATGTAATGAATATAATTGATAATGAGCAGCCAGATGGCGTAATCGTGCAGTTGGGCGGGCAGACGAGCATTAATCTTGCAAGCAAGTTGGCAGAGGCTGGTGTAACTATTCTTGGCACTCATGTTGATGGGATAGATATTGCAGAGGATCGCGAAAGATTTAGAAAATTATCAAATGATCTTGGTATACTACAGCCTGCAAATGGCACAGCTACAAATGAAAAAGAAGCGCTTGCTGTTGCAAACAAAGTTAGTTATCCGATTGTAGTAAGGCCCAGTTATGTAATCGCAGGAAGAGCAATGGAAATCGTTTATGATGATACCGAGTTAAAGCGCTATATTAACGAAGCAGTGGAGGTTAGCGAAAAACGCCCGGTGCTTATAGACAAATACCTGGATAATGCAATAGAATGCGAAGTAGATGCAATTAGCGATGGCAAAGACGTTTTTATCGGAGGAATCATGCAGCATATCGAATATGCGGGTGTGCATAGCGGCGATGCCAATATTGTTCTGCCCTCGTTGCAGCTTGATGAAAAAACCAAAAAAACGCTCATAGAGTATACAAATAAAATTTCAAAAGCGCTCGGAACTATCGGTTTCATTAATATCCAGTATGCAGTGCGCAATAACATTGTTTATGTGCTAGAAGCGAATCCTCGTGCTAGCAGGACAGTGCCGTATGTTAGCAAGGCAATTGGTATTCCGCTTGCAAAAATCGCAACAAAAGTTTTGCTTGGCGCCAAATTAAGTGATTTTAATCTGAAATCAAGGCAGAATAATTATGCAGTAAAGAGCGTAGTTTTTCCATTTCTTAAGCTTGTTGGCAGCGATGTGCGCTTAGGACCAGAGATGCGCAGTACTGGAGAGACAATGGGTATTGCTTCAAACTTTGAAATGGCATACTACAAGGCACTGCTTGCTGCTGGATTGAAAATAACTACTCCTGGAATTGCGTTGCTGAGTTTAAAGGACGAGGATAAACCATATGCAACTGGTCTTGCAGCATTGCTTAAGAAACTCGATTTTAAGATTTATGGAACGCATGGAACGATAAAAGATATCGAAGGTGCGCATAGTGTACCAAAGATTGGAAAGGCAGAACCAAGTGGGCATGATATTTTAGATTTAATCATAAACAAAAAAGTCAGCTTAGTGATAAACACTCCTACAAAAGGCGGTCGTGCGAATACAGATGGATTTAAGATTCGTCGCGCGAGCTTGGAGAAAGGTATTCCATGCATTACTAATGTTAATACTACTTTTGAGTTGTTAAAGGCGCTGATCGAGCTAAGGGAAAAGAACCAAGAGCTAGAAGTCAGACATATTGAGGAATACTGGCAATAAATCATTCTATTTTCTGATTGTAAATTTGATAATTTACAATTCTGAAAAATTTTAACAAAAATTTTTCATTGCATTTGCTCAACTTGGCGCGCATATTTTCGAACCTTTGCTCGTAATTGCGATGGGTCGTAGTCTGTGAAATGATAAACTAATTTACCATTAATGAAGAATAGAAAAGTAGGAATGTTGTAATCTGATGTATGAAGAATCTTGGCTACGAAATAGCTATCTTTTTCATAGTCATCGCTTTTAAAAGATAAGAAAGCAACATTTGGATCAGAATATTTTCTTGCCAGTTCTTCAAGAATCGGTTTTATTTTAGCGCAGGGTTGGCAACCTACCCCCCAAACATCGACAACAACTAGTCCAGGTCTTTCTATCACTAAATCTTCAAAATTATCCTTGTCTACTGATGGTATAAGCGGATTTCCAGATTCCAGATGGCCGCCTTTCGAACGGATAAATCCTCTTAGCCATGAGTCGTCTTTGCCATTTGCCTTTATTCTAGCATATCTCGAAAGTGCTTCGTTGAGCGCTAGTTCGTCATCCTCTAATCTTTCAAGCCAAATTTTATCTGCGCGTTCAGCTAGAGAAGGATCGCGTCTGAATTGTTCAATTTCTTCATCACTCCATTCTGAATCTTTAAAAACATAATCAAAAGCAAATTGTCTACCTTCTGCTGGTGCATTCTGATCTTTTACAT
Source organism: Microcaldota archaeon (assembly GCA_023247345.1). Classification (GTDB taxonomy): domain Archaea; phylum Micrarchaeota; class Micrarchaeia; order Anstonellales; family Bilamarchaeaceae; genus JAGVWJ01. The sequence continues at coordinate 13,523 of JAHFGR010000005.1, forward strand.
ATTCGTGCAAAATTTTACGATCACTTTCCAATTTCGTGGAAAAAAGCGCGTAGATCCCGCCTCTTCTAATCATTCGATCAGAATGATACAATGCGTTTACTGCCTTCCATCTGCCTTGAGGGTCTCTAGCAAAAACATCCCATGCATCATGTGCTATTTGAGCTGCAATTCTATAATCTCTCTCAAAATTAGAAGTATGCTGTATATATTTGAGATATATCACTATACTTAAATCAGCTCTGGATAAGCTTAATGAGCCGCCAATTATCCCAAGTAATCGTTCATCTTCAGCAGTTAAAGGAACTTTTGGAAGATCAGCAATGGAAAACTGGTGTGCTTCTTCAATTCGATCGCCCAAATCTGCTGTCCTGCTTTGTTGATCTGTATCTGACCTAACGTTTTGTCCAACATTTGGTTTTTCTGTGTGTAGAGCAGGAGCGTTCTGCGTTGGAATTTCAGAAGTTTTTCTAGCTGGTGATTCGGTGCCGCACGCCCAAAAGAATGCAGAAAAAATAGCCACGGTAATAACGGGTTTTCTACTTTCCATATGCTTTTCTTTGGTGCGTGGCTTACTAAAGTCGAGTTTAATCATACAGGAATAGTGTTTGGAAATGTTTAAATATATATAGACATGTTAACGAGTTATTGGCGATAAATAGTTCTTACATATTTAAACACTAAAAGCGATAACAATATAAATCCATCTCTGTAAAATTAGATTTATGTCAATGAGTTTGGAATTACGTCATTCTTTAAAGCAGACCTTAAGCCAGCAGCTATCCCAAAAACAGGAATTAACTCAGCGCTTGCGATTAACCCAGCGTATGTCATTAGAATTGTACCTAGAACTAGTTGATTTTTTTGAAGGCCTTTATAAAAAAGCAAAAAAAACAGCACTACAATAGTCATGGCTTGGATTTTGAATATGCAGCAATTAGCAAAAAAGATCTAACACACAAAATGGAGGAGTTCGGGATAGGGTTTACTATTTTTAAGTGCGATCCGCTTACTAGTCAGGTAATTGGTCAGCCACTGCGTTTTGTTGTCATTGACCATTTACAATATACTGATCCGTTATATCTGGAAAAAGTCGCGGTACATGAATACGGAGAAAGCTTAATGATAGGGCATAAAGAAGCAAGTATTCTTGAATGGGGTGTTGCAAAAATCGAAAAGATACTTAGTCCGTATTTGGAATGGATTAGAAACTTTTTTCCTTCAAAGATATGTGATTTGAATGAATGTTCTTTGTTATATAGATTAATGCCTGACGAGGTCTATGCGAGCGCAAAAGCAAAGGCAGAAAGTAATCCGGAAGCAAAAAAAGTTCTGGCAATAATGAAAGATTTTGATTTTCCAGAAGAGGCAAGTAAAATACTAGAAGAATTTAACAGGTCAACAAAGATGGTTTTAGCAGATTTTCCAAGATTGCAATCAGAGGCTTATTACATTGTTGAACATTCCCATTTTCCAGCACTCTTTGCCTCATTTTTAGCAAGATATGTTTTTTATACCAAAGCGCGTAGAACTGCAGAAGATCAAGCAGAGACATTAGTTGCTGCCAGCGGAGAATTAAACGATAGATGGGAATCACTATTAACTGATGTGAATAAGAGATACCTAGATAGATTTACTTCTTTAGTTTCAGCTTTGATGTATAAACTTACAAGCACTGATAACATTTCTCAAGACGAAGCTTCTGAACTAAAAGATGAAGTAGACAGGGTTAATACGCCAATAAAAGTTTCTCTTCCTTCACATTTTTCCTTTGCAGTTCGAATCGGAAATCTTCTAAAAGTGGAGCAATCTGATGCAGATAATATCAAGGATACCATATTTCCCTATCTAACTAAAGCGAAAAAAATTGCAAGATTAACATTAAAAGTAGTCGAGTTTGATGAGCATCTAAGCCGCGAGCTCACAAACCACGAAATTGAAACTATGCGATTCTACATTCAATGTCTGCTATTTGATGCTCTTGTATCATTAAATAGAAACGGACTTACTAGCCAGTTAAAAGATGCCAAGATTCAGTCCTTCTGGAAAAAGCAGATAGATAGCATATCATCCGATTTTCAGGCTAAAACTGCTAACAGATTATTTACCTCCCAAGAAATCGCGATATGGACTAATATAAACAAACTTTACGAATTTTATAATGAGTTTTTAACTAATAAGAATATGGGTAGCTCTGGTACTAATGTTCTTAGATTTTCTGCGCCAACCGATAGTCCGGCAACCATAAGACAACCAAAAAAGCGGATCGCGTAAGTTAATATTTATAATCTTTCTATTCCTACTCTACTTATGGTACTTTCGCTTATTACTCCTGAAGATCAAGAAGGTATTTTTATTCGTCTTTTGGATTACTATAAAAAACTTTATCCAGGTATAGCATTTAAGCGCGCTGAAAAACAGCTTTCCAAAAAAGATATCGCTGATCTTAATTATACCTATCCTGGAGAAGAAGAAAAAGCTAGTGCTCTTGAACGCATGCAGCTAATAAGCGAAGAGCTTGCTAAAGGATATAGTACTCCGATTATATGCCTAAAGAAGAAGAAAAAGACAATACTTTTAGACGGGCATCGTCGTGTGCGCGTTGCATTCGAACGAGCATCGCCATGGAAGGCATTGCTTATTATCCCTCAAACTGACCAAGTATTTGGTATTGAGGAAATGATCTTAGGAAAAGTAAAAGATCTTTTTGGAAAAAACAAGAGGAAAAAATAATCCTTCTAATCTACTTTATGTGGAAGTAAATCTCTGCTTCTAACCCATAAATAAGCACCAATTGTCGATAATATTGTTGACAATATCATTAATGGTGTAAACCACCAAGCATCCTTAGGCCCTAATCCATAAACATTATTTCCCAGAACTGTAGCGAGTGTATTTGGTACGAGCACGGCTGTACCAAGAATAGTTAAATATGCAACAAGCAATGCCATTTTATTATTTAAAACCTGTAACTGATTATTATAAATACTCTGAAGGACTTCTAAACCACTTGCCAACACTTCGCTCATATGCTCTGCTAATCCTATATGATTATTTACTTCAGATGCCAAACCACTTAATCTGCCTAATAGCCTATGATCATCAGAAAGTAATTCAGCATCTCCATATCTCAGTGCATTTATAACGTCTACAACTGCCCACAAGCCACTTAAATAAGTAATTAAAGCGTGTTTCATTTGGTGAATCTCAGTTCCTATTAATTCACGAGGAGTTTTTGGATCCGCAAGCTTCCCGCTCATCTTATCTGCGTTTTCTTCTATCTCTCGCAAATGATCGAAATTCCTGCCATTGTTTTCATCTAGAATCCTTATCAGGATCGTTGTTACTTTGTCTTTTGACGGAGCATTTATTTTTATTTTTCTAATAAAAGTTTCTGCGTATCTTCTTATTCTAAAGAATCTCTTTGCTTCTGTGGAATGCAATGTTAAAACTAAATCTTTTTTGATTAGGATTAGCAAAGGATCTAATTTTACATTAAATCCTTCTACAATTATTGCCGGGATTAACATTCCCATTTCAGTATCAAAATCTTCATAACCACTTCTTTTATTTTTAAGAAGATTATTTACAAGTCCTTGACTAAAACCCATCGAAGTTGCAGCATCTATAGTATCTTTTTTCAAGTCTTCTACAATATAATCTATCCAGTTTACTGTTGTTTCTTTTGTCACTTCTAAAAATTCCTTAATGTTCCTTGCTTCTTTTTTGACAGTTGTTCCATCTTTCAAAAGTCCGACACAAAATCCTTTCTCTTCTAATGCTAAAATAATTTTATCATTTGTAGTTGCTTTAAATTTCTTTATAATGTCATACCTTGTGCTTGTTTTCATGTTAAATCCACTCAAGAAAAGAATATAAATTTGTCTTTAATCTTTAGAATAGTTGTATATCCCCACTTTTCCGAACTTTTTCTCGTTTTCTTCCAAAGCTGCGATGCCTGGCAATTGTTTTCCGCATAAAAATTCTATAAGTGCCTTTCCAGATAAACTAACATAACCTATTTTTTTCTTATCGATTTTGAATTTTTCTAATGCTGTAATAGTATGCCCACCGCCTAAAAGCGAGAATGCAGCACTTTCTGATATTGCCTGCAGTATATATTTAGTGCCGTTTGCATACTCTTCGATTTCGTAAACTCCCATCGGGCCATTTGCTACGATAACAGATGAATGATTAATTATTTTTTTGTATGCTTCTATTGTTTTTGGTCCTATATCAAATATATCGCCATCATTTATTTTGTCAACCGTGCAATCTTCTCTTCCTTCTACTTCCTTTAAACCGACATCTACCGGAGTTACAATTCGCTCTCCAAACTTATCGAGCATACTCTTGGCATCTTCTAGAAAATTTATGACCCCTGTTTTTTTGATGTAATCTAAGGATTTTCCTACGTTGTATCCTTTTGCATAAAGAAATAGTATTGATAGTGCCCCGCCCAATAATATTTTATCAGCTCGCCCTTCGTCTAACCATCTTTTCATAACAGATACTGAATCTTCGACTTTGGATCCACCAAAAATAAACGTAACGTTTCTGCTATTTTTAACTTTATTTAGCGCGCTAACCTCTTCAGCGAGCACATCGCCAGCGCAACTTTGAACAGTTTTTGTAAAACCAACAACACTTGCATGTTCGCGATGAGCGATTGATAAAGCATCTAAAACAAAGAGGTCTATTAGCGGCGTAAGTTCATTAACTATTTTTCCATCTGCCTTATGTTCATCATCTAGATGACGCACGTTGTCTAAGACTATTATATCGCCATCCTTTAACTTAGCTATCGCCTCTTTTACTTTTTCGCCTATAATATTATCTATAAATTCTACATGCCTTCCTGCAAGTTCTTTTAAAATTTTTGTGTGCTCTTCTAAGCTTGTGAAGTCATGATCGCCCTTTCTGCCTTGGTGGGAAATAACAATTACTCTTCCGCCACGATCGCTTAGCTCGCGAATGGTTTTTGCATGTGCAATTATTCTTGGATTGACCGTTATTTTTCCATTTTCCAAAGGAGAATTAAGATCAACGCGAACTAGCACTCGCTTACCTTTTACATCTAACTTATCACTAGTTAACATCTAGAAAATCACGGTTTCAAAATTTATTATAAATAGATAAACTATAATTAAGCGGCAAAGGTTTAAAATAATTTACTGGCCGTTAGTTTTCTTCCTTCGCCTCCTCTTTTTTCTCATTTTCTTTAGTTTCCTTTTTCTTTCCCCAATCTGCTTTACTTGGACATTTTGGATCTATACACATATTGAATGGTCTACTCGCCTTTCGCTTAACATTTATCATCGGTTTATTGCACTGTGCGCATGGTTTTTCCATGACAGTAATATACGCATAGCCTGGCAGCGGATATGCATTGTTGCAATTTGGATAACTGCTACAACCTATGAACTGTTTACCCAGTTTCATTCTTATTATGCGTAGTGTGCCTGTTTTGCATTTATCACAAGCACCGATTGTACTCTGCTTT
>JAHFGR010000114.1 GCA_023247345.1 Microcaldota archaeon
AAGCGTCGAGCACCCCTTCAATACCATCTTCTCCTATTGATTCTTTTTTCCATACTGCGTGCGCGTATGCTTTTCTTCTAACTGCAAGATTACTAAGAATGCGTAAACGCGTTTTACCATCAACATAGTTTGCAATAGATGGAGCAACACCTTCTAAAATAGTATTTACCGTATTTGCACCCATTGCATCTCGAACATCCACATCAAAATATGCAACGAGCATGGCGCCACGTGATGAGTTAATAATTTTTGCTGAAACATTGCGTAGCCCGCCGCCATATTTTTCTATTTGCTTTGCGTGCTCGCGAGCAATCTCAAAGATTTCTTTTTTATGCTTTTCGAATTCTTTAAGTGCCTCGTTTCCATCTTTTATGCCGACAATTTGTACTTGCCCGATCATAATTGGTTCATCGCTCTTTGCAATAAAGCCCTCAGGCAAAGCAAGCTTAGCTGCCTTGCACGCGCCAGCAACAACACTTGGTTCTTCTATTGTCATTGGAACAAGCATATCTTTGCTATTAATCTTGAAATTTGTTGCAACTGCAAATGGCAAATGCATTGCGCCAACAACATTTTCTATCATCCTGTCAGCAGTATCCAAACTAAGCGCACCACTGTTTTTTAGCAGCTCAGTTTCGTCATCGCTTAAATTGCGCGATTTTTTTAGCAAGGCTAGGCGTTCATCTATGCTCAGCTTATAGAAACCGGTTGGATCCATTCAAAAACCTTTTTTGTATTTTATAACCTGTAACTCTCTTCTAATTTAATCGTAGCCTCATCAAGATTCTTAAGTATATGAGACATTTTTGAAACATAGAAATCTCTTAATACCTCGTGTAGTTTTTTTCCAGGCGCATCTCCAAATAAATACGATCCTTTTTTTCTCGATATTAACCCGATCTCTTTTAATTTTAGCAAATGATAATAAACTGCTTTAGGATAAGGAGGCTTACCACTTATCTCCTCGATCTTTGAAATTATCTCCTTTGTAGTTGGTGTCTGATTCTTAACGTGAAAATATATTAATGCGTCCAAAACATCTAACAGCAAGCGTCGCGATTCATTGGGTAACATTAAACCAAGAGAAAGCGCAAGCCAGCGCAAAAGGGATTTTTTTGCAAGTTTTACATCTTCCGGCAAAGCTAGTTCTCTGATTGTTATTTCTGATTTTATAAGACTAGACTCAGGAAGCATATTAGGATTTGGAAACGAATACTTAAAAAGATTAAACTATATGTGATAATTGGCTATAAGCAGTAGGCAGGATGCAAGAGGCTTTAAGCGAGAGGGTGTAAGTAGTAGGGCGGAAGCAGTAAACCTAAACCATAAACCCTACACCCTATGGCCGATTACACCCTAAACCCTATAGATTATGGCTTAACACAGTGATAATTATGGTTAATCTAGAATTGAGAACCCACCCCAATGTAATATTTGCTTATAACCCAAATCATGTTGAAATGATTTTAAGGGTTGAGAATAATCACCATTTGTGCTGGACCGAAGCAGACATTCATGTTCCCGAACGCTTGTCTTTGAGTCCGGATAACAGTTTGCGCAAAGGACGAGTACGAATAGGCATTGTTGAGAATAACCAATACCTGGAAAAGGCGGTGCGCATTTATGCAAATACTTATACAAATCCTCAAATGTACAGATGCAAAATCACTGTTTATAGCTATAACAAGGATGGTGTTATAGAATCGAGGTTGGAAAAACCAATTGATATTCGCTGCGAAATGAAGAAGAACGCTGTGCTGTAATTAATCTCCGTAATAAAGTTTCATAAACTCTTCTCTGCTTAGACCAGCTTCTCGCAATATCGAAGATAAAGTACCGCGAGCAACCTCTTTGTGATTTGGAACTGTAACTCTTCTATAAGGTCCGGTTGTTTGACGCAAAATCATATGGCTACCTGTTTGATGGTCTAATTGATAACCTAATCTTGCAAGTAATTTAACTAATTCTTTTCCAGATAGCAATGGAAGTTTAGGCATGTACTTCAACTACTTCTTCTTCGATAGATGGAGGTATCGGTTCTCCATGTTTTTTCAAACTAGCTAGATATCCTTCTATCGCGTCTTTTATATTTTCAGTTGCTTCTTTTCTTGTCTTGCCTTGAGAAACACAACCTGGAAGATTAGGACATGTAGCCACATAAACACCATCTTCATCTTGCTCTATAATTACGCGCAATTTCATGAGATCACCACTTATTGATTCTGTAACTATATTTTAGGTAATTAGATATATAAAAGTTGCTTAATGCGCACGAAATGAAGAAGAACGCTGTACTTTAGCTTAATAAGATTAGAACAACGCTACATTAATAGCATGGAAAGGCCCGTTAATAGCTAGAACACCTTGTCTTCTGATGCCAAGATCAAAAGAACCGCGAATCAAAAGTCCAATATAATAGTTACTATCGACTCTATATAACCCTCTCATTGTATTATCTACTTTCTCAGTTTCTAGTTTGTCCCCTACTGGAATTCTAAATGTCTCATCATAATAATACGCGCCACTTTCTCTCGGGAAATGTTCTACTTTATGGACGTTCTGTTCACCCAATACTTTTATTTTATCTCTGTTATTTGCTAATTCAAAATCAGGGTACTCAACTACTAATGCGCAATTTGTTTTACCTCGGAATTGTTCTGGAACTATGAAGGTTATTCCTTGAAAAACAACCTGCTCACCGAATGGTATGTCTGGTTTTTCGTAAACGATTAAAGTTCCTGTCCATACACCTAAATAATTTTGTCGGAAGTATTTATACTCTCTAGTTTCTGTTAGAATTCTGTCATGAAAAGAATTTGGAACTATTAGTTTGTCTTCTTTTTTTGCTAAGGCTAGCGCTTCAAAAAAATTCACTCTGCCCGTAAATTCAATTACTTGTTTTGCTCTTTCCGGATCCATTGACATTAGCATGTCTCTTCTTTGTCTTAGTCTTTCGATTTCATTGCCAGCAACATCTGCTTGTCTTACGTCATACCTTTTCATTTCACCGTAGCGCCTAAATAGATTGCCAGCTTGTAGTTTACTATCTACAGTATCCTGCCTAACGCTTCTAGCTATTAATTGCATGTTAAATTTTATGTTAAGATATGATTATAATAGTTGCGGTATATCCTAAATTAATTTTATCTGTCTATCCGCGAGCAAATGCGAGCCGTAGCCAATAACTCCCGCAATTGCCAGATTAAGATCGAAAAATGCGTATAGAAAGGCACCGTATAAAACGGTAAATAATAAACTATGAGTTATACCACGGTGTCTTGGCTTTAGAAATGTAATAGCTAGGAAGTATATCCCGATAAGCAGCAAAGCAGTTTTCAGAAATTCCAGCGTCTGGCAGCTCGGATTGCAGGAGTTATATCCGTATAAAAGCGCGAAAATTACTATTGCTCGATCCGTTATAACTCTTATCTTGCTCATACTGTGATCAATATCAGGCAACAAAGCGCTGAAGGCAGCAAAAATAGATAATATAGAGATAGTTATCAGGTTAGCATGTAAAAAATATAACACCACTGCTGCAAGTACTGCACCAATTATCGCGTGCGATCGCCAATCCATAAATTACATTGAGGAACACAACTTTAAAAAACTAAGGATGTAATCTCGTTCTATCCCGTGGGAAAAGCGTTGCCTCGCGAATATTATCCAAATTACAAATCTTCATTGTCAATCTCTCAAGTCCAATGCTCCAGCCAGCATGAGGGGGCGCACCCATACGAAATGCATTCAGATAAAACTCAAATTTATAAGGGTCAAGACCACGCTTCTTTAGCTGATCTTCCAATACATCGACTTTGTGAATTCGCTGAGCGCCACTTGAAATTTCCAGACCACGATAAACTAAATCAAATGCATTGCATTTTTTTTCGTCTTTTTGCGGCATTGAATAGAACGCGCGTATAGCTGTTGGCCATTCAGATATAAAGTAAAGATCTTCGCCTAATATTTCTTGCAGTTTTTTCTCAGCTTCTTTTGAAAAATCTTCACCCCACCCAATCTTAAAGCCGGCTTTGCTAAGCTTTTCGACAAGTTCTGTATATGTATAGAGCGGGACTTTCTTTGGTACCTCAAGCTTAACACCTAATGCCTCAAGCTCATCTTTTGCATTCTCTTTAACTGAATTTAAAATATGCAAAACAACACCTTCCAGCAAGCGCATAACATCTTCGTGATCAGCAAAACCCATTTCTATATCCATCTGCAAAACTTCATTTAGATGAGTTATAGTATTATGTTTTTCTGCGCGAAAAACTGGCACTGCCATAAAAACGCGATCAAAGCCGCCAATAACTGCTAGCTGCTTGTAAAGCTGCGGCGATTGTACCAAAAATGCAAGGTTTTCGAAATATTGAATAGGAAATACGTCTGCTCCGCCTTCAGTTGCTGCTCCGGTAATGCAAGAAGGATGAATTTCAACGAATTTTTGTTGCAAAAGGTATTCGCGAAACGCATTTGCGACAATTGAT
>JAHFGR010000006.1:0-4764 GCA_023247345.1 Microcaldota archaeon
AGATACGCCTACTCTTCCAAAACATGAAAACATGCAACCTGATCCGCTTTCGCCTTATGCAGTAAGCAAATTAACAAATGAAATGCACGCACGCCAGTTTTATGAACTTTATGGGTTGGAAACAATTTGTTTGCGCTACTTTAATGTTTTCGGCCCAAACCAAGATCCGAAAAGCGAGTATGCAGCAGTCATACCAAAATTCATAACAAAAATGCTAAAGGAGGAAATGCCAACAATTTACGGAGATGGCAAACAAAGCAGAGACTTCACATATGTGAAAGATGCAGTAAATGCGAATTTGCTTGCTATGAAAGCGCCGAGAAGCGCTTGTGGAAAATGTATTAATATTGCTGGCGGCAAACAAATAACGCTCAACGAGTTAATAAAGATTCTAAATAAAATTATGAATAAGAACATAAAACCAATTTATGATAAACCTCGCGCTGGCGATATTAAACATTCTTATGCAGACATATCGCTAGCAAAAGAACAGTTTAATTACGCGCCAAGATATTCTTTTGAAGAAGGGTTAGAAGAAACGATAGAATTTTTTAGGTGACTAAAATGAACATAGTTATTGTCGGATTAGGATATGTTGGATTGCCATTAGCCATCAAATTCGCTAAATATTTCTCTGTTATCGGTTATGATATCAATAAACAACGCGTTGAAGAACTACAAAAAGGCATAGACATTAATGCTGATGCAACAAAAAAAGAATTTCAAGAAGTTTCTAAAAATATCAGTTTCACTACTGATCCGGCACAAATATCAAACGTAGATGTGATTATTATTTCTGTTCCAACTCCGCTAAAACCAAATAATGATCCGGATTTGAGCTATTTAGAAAGCGCTTCAAAAACTGTTGGCAAACATATGAGAAAGGGTGTATTGGTCGTTTATGAATCGACAGTTTATCCAGGATGCACAGAAGAATTTTGTCTTCCGATCCTAGAAAAAGAAAGTAAAATGAAGCTTGGTAATTTCTATTTAGGCTATTCACCAGAACGCATGAATCCTGGGGATAAAGAGCATACAGTAGACAAGATTACAAAATTAATTTCAGCTTCGCATTCAGAAGCGCTAAAAACCATGCAGGATATTTATAGCAAAATTACAAAAGTCCATCAGATGAGCTGTATAAGAGCTGCAGAGGCTGCAAAGATCATCGAAAACGTTCAACGCGATGTGAACCTGGCGTTATTCAATGAATTAAGCATGTTATTTGACAAACTTGGCTTGGACAGCGAAGAGGTTTTTTCAGGTGCAGCAACAAAATGGAACTTCATAAAGTTTAAGCCAGGCCTTGTTGGTGGGTACTGCATTCCAGTTAATCCGCATTATTTGGCTTACAAGGCAGCACAAATTGATTTTCATCCCGAATTAGTCCTAGCAGGAAGAAAAACAAATGAAACGATGCCAATTTTCATTGCAAAAAAAGCAGTGCAATTAGCAGGAAAAAAAGCAAATATAATTGTTTTAGGCGCTTCTTATAAAGAAAACGTTGCCGAGCTACGCAGCAGCAGAGTAAAAAATTTAATTGAAGCGCTTAAGAAAGAAGGTGCAAACTCAATCTCGATATACGATCCTATTGTTAAAGATAAAAACATTTTCGGGTTGAAAAATGAAAAGAACGGGATATTTGATTTGGTGATATACGCGGTCTCACATGACACATTTAACAACTTGCCCATCGGCTCATTGCTCAAGGCTCAGGGCTACATTATCGATATACCAAGAAAACTAGATAGCACAGCATTAGAAAAACAAGGATTTAGATATTGGGCACCATAAGTATAACGATTTTCAAAAATTCGAAACTAATTAACATTAACTTGATAAATTATACCAAAAACTTCTAATTGATCTCCGTTTTGAACACCTATTTGTTTTGCTGGTTTAATGTATTTATCTAAATCCTTATCCCAAGGATGAGAAATGTCTGGATTTGCAGGAAGTACCACAAGAATATCATAAGTAGGATAAGGCAATTCTGGAGGAGAGTACGGATCTAAAGAAGTATGAATTTTTCCGTATTTTAATCCGTTGTTATCCAAATAAGCCAGATACTCTGGTTTGTCTTTTACCATCAATGGATCAAAAAGCCCAACAATCTGACCATTTTGAATTTGAAACTCGTTCTCAAACCAACGAACTGACCAGAAAAGGTATTTTACATTATACTTCTTAAGAAGCTCTTTCCTTAGCTCGTCATTTTTGCCGTAGAGTATAACTGCATTGTCAAGCATTCTTTGGTTCATATCTGTATAAACTGGTGCATGCGTACGGCGATAGCTAACAGTTTTTCTGCCCGTGAGCGCATTAAGCATAAACCCATCTTCATTAGTAGTAATAAAAACATCATCCACATTAGTATTCGTAAGTATCCAAGCGCGTAAGTCCTTGAATAACGGCGATAAATCTTGTCTTCCTGCCTCAACCCAGTTGCCATTTTTGTTCTCCTCTAAGCTGGAAAAATGATTAAGGAAAAATAAAACTGCAAAAATGATAAACAAAAATTCTACGAATTTAGCGTTTCCGTTGGTTCCTATTTTTATTTTATCTTTAATAAACAAAAGAGCGAGAATTACTTCGATTGGTGCGAGTGGCGACTGAAGCATTTGGAATAAATGGCCTGGTGAAAGATGGGCGTGCAGCAGATTAAACATAACTAAATGATGCGTAAGTCCGATAAGCGCTGAGACCAGAATGAGAAATGACAACCGATAAAAGATATTTTTGTTGCGATTTAAAATTATTGCGATTGAACCGATCAACTGAAGAATAGAAGTTAATGAATATAAAGTTGCTTCAGTTTTATTAAAATTGAAAGTAAAGAATGTATCTCTTAGGCCATCAGTTATTGTCGAGATCTGAAAATCAAATTTAGTGTAATCTGGCCAGCCATAAACCTGTATGTCGTTTGGCGTTGCGCCTTTGTAAACAAATATTGGCCAATACCAATAAACCAAAGATAAAACAAAACCGGCTATAAAAACTTTTAAGAATGGTGTTACTTCTTGGATAAAATTTTTACTAGATATAACTCCAAGATTATTTTCACTATTTTTAAAATGCTTGTAAAATATGTCAAGGACAATTATGCTAAATAAAATTATACTGGAAAAAAACAATTGAGTGCTCGAGAGATGCGCTAATGCAATCGCAATAGCCAAAAATACAAAGCGATTTCTAGTCTGCTTCTCAATGAAAAGGAACCAAGCAAGAATCATAAGTGGTGAAGTAAAGAAAAATGCAAACAACGTGTATTTGTATATTGGGTATGCAACAAGGAAAAAAAGGAGAACTGGCAATATTAAAAATTGATTTTCTGTAAAGCGCTTTATTATCAGGTAGATAATAATCGCGCTTATAAATATTAAAGGAATTGAAGAATAAATAATACCGAATAAGGGATCCAAACCAGTAATTTTAGAAAGTATAACGACAAAAAGATGGTAGAGCCATGGGGCCCATTGAATCTCGCCTTTCATTTGCCCATTTTCAAAAATACTGCCACCGTAGTAGATGTGGTACATGCTACCGAGATGATTATAATAATCGCCACCATAAATCGGACTGGGCAACTGCTTGAATTGATTTAAAAAATTATAATTTAATATTGCTACAACTAAAACTAAAATAAGCACGTACTTAAAAGTGTCCGAAGAAAGTTCGCGTTTTATAAAATCCTTAACCATATAAATGTAATATAAATCATAAGCCATTTAAACTATTATAATCATCTTATTCTCGATTATTATGCGATTTTTGGTTACTGGTGGTGCTGGTTTCGTTGGCGCAAATCTTGCAAAAGAACTTGAGAAGCGCGAACATAATGTTACTGTACTCGATGATTTCTCAAAAGGCGTTCAGGCAAACCTTGAATTGTTTAAAGGAGAAATTATAGATGGCGATATCAGAACATGGGAACCAGCAAGCTTTGATTTTGATGCGATATTCCATCAGGCTGCAATAACAGATACAACGGTTTATGATGAAAAGCTAATGCTAAGTGTAAATACTGATGGATTTAAACGAATGCTTGACTTTGCAGTAGAAAACGGAGTGCCTTTTATATACGCATCATCAGCTGCAGTTTATGGCAACGCGCCTTCACCGCAAAAAGAAGGTGTGCACGAAAAACCAATAAATGCATATGGGATTTCAAAACTAAAATGTGATCAGATTGCAAGAGATTATATAAAGAAAAGCAAATCGCCAATTATAGGGTTAAGATATTTCAATGTTTTCGGGCCCGGCGAGCAACATAAAGGCAAAATGGCTTCAATGGTCTTCCAACTCTGGAAACAAATGAAAGGTGGCCAAAGGCCAAGGATATATAAGCACGGTGAACAAGCGCGAGACCAGGTTTATGTTAAAGACATAGTAAGAGCGAACATTATTGCATTGGAAAAAAAGAAAAGCGGCGTTTTTAATTCAGGAAGCGGAATTGCAACTTCATTTAATAAAATAATTGAAGGATTAAGGCAAGAACTTGGATTAAAAGTTGAAACAGATTATATAGACAACCCATATGCAGATAAATACCAAAACAGCACTTGTGCAGATCTAACGCTTATTGGAAAAACATTAGGGTATAAACCACAATGGGATTTTGATAAGGCGCTAAAAGAATATGTTAAATACTTGAAAAGTATTAGATAAGGAGAGAAAATGAATAATTCTAACATTAAAGATGTAAGTAGAAAACGTATAGACAGCGTTACAATAATGCGCTTAGTAGATGTTTATCTGTGCAAC
>JAHFGR010000006.1:4774-17802 GCA_023247345.1 Microcaldota archaeon
CTCAATCTGTCATGTGCTTTCGGCCTTTAATAAGAAAAAAACCTTACCTAAAAATATCAAAAAGATTTTATTAATCAAGTTTTTCGGTTTTGGGAACATTATAATGGTTTCACCGGTTTTTAGGCAATTAAAAGAAGCCTTTCCAGATGCAGAGATCATATTCCTGACTTTAAAGGCCAATAAGAAACTTGCGAGTGCTTATAATGCAATAGATAGAGTAATTGATATAGATATTTCGAATCCTATTTTATTACCAGCCAGAATATTAAACACAGTGAATACACTTAGAAAAGAGAAAATAGATCTAGTTATTGATTTTGAGCAATACTCCAGAACTTCAGCTATAATCTCATTTTTAAGTAATAGGAAGTTTGGGATAGGCTTTGATCTTGAAAAAAACCCAAGACAGCTTTTATTTGATGAAACAATACCTTGCAACGATTCGGAACACATAGTCATAGAATTCGAAAAGATACTAGCAAAGGTTGGTTTGGAAGAAAGACCTGCGGAAAAAATAAAACTTGAAAAAATAGATTATAAACACGAGGATGTGAAATTCGTAGACAGTTTAATCAAATCAAACAAGAATTTGATTGTTTTGCATGTTGGAAACGGACCGAACGCACCAGAAAAAAGATGGCCAACAGAAAGATTCGTAGAGCTTGCAGAAAGACTGCATAAAAAAGGTATCAAAATTGGCATAATAGGTTCAAAGCAAGACTTCGCGGAAGTGGAAGCTTTTAAAAATGCGTTTAGCAGAGGGTATTTAGACTTATTTAACAAATTAAGTATACCACAGCTTGCGTATTTCTTAACCAAAGCAAGCGCTTATTTATCTGCTGACACAGGACCAGCGCATCTTGCTGCAGCTATGGAAGTACCTTCTGTAGTACTGTACGGGCCAAGCAATCCTGTTGAGTATGGGGCGTGGGGGGGAAATGTTCATCATATTTATAAAAGGCTCTGGTGTAGTCCCTGTGGATCAAAGATAAACTCTAATCAATATCTATGTATAAATAAAGTATATCAAAAATGCATGTTAGATATCTCAGTTGATGAAGTGGAAAAGAAAATTTTAGAAGTTATGAGGTAAGAAGATGAATGTAAAGGAAAGAATAAGTGAGCATATAGATGCCTGCAAAAAGCTAATGGAAAGCGAGGATAAAAACATTGGTAAAGCTGCAGAAATAATAAAAAACGCATATAAAAAAGGCGGGAAACTTTTGATATGCGGAAACGGTGGAAGCGCTGCTGATGCGCAACATTTTGCCGGTGAGCTTGTTGGCAGATTCATAAAGGAAAGGGGGGGATTGCCAGCAATTGCCATAACAACAAACTCATCAAATATTACTGCGATTGGCAATGATTATGGCTTTGAAAAAATCTTTGAGCGGCAGGTTGAAGCGATTGGCAGAAAAGGAGACGCGCTATTTGTAATATCGACCGGTGGCAATTCTGAAAATGTTGTTCTTGCAGTTAAGAAAGCAAATGAAATTGGAATGGAAACAGTTGCATTGCTCGGCAAGGGCGGTGGTAAGGTAAGGGCAATTGCAAAAAATAGTATCATCGTTCCTTCAAATGATACGCAACGCATTCAGGAAATGCACGTAATGATCATTCATCTGTTATGCGAACTAATCGAGGCAAATTTATGACGATAAAATTCAAAAAAATGAACATTCTTCTAATTGGCGATATTATAATCGATCATTACATATATGGAACAGTTGATAGAATATCTCCGGAGGCGCCAGTTCCAGTGCTAAATTGCAAATCAGAAGAAATGTTTTTAGGCGGTGCAGGAATTGTTTTAACAAATCTTTTACACTTAGGGGCTAGCCCAACCTTAATCTCGGTTGCAGGAAACGATGACGAGGCTAAAAAACTAGAGCGATTGTTTAAAGATGTTGGAGCTTCGTTTCAAAACATAGTAATGGAAACGGAAAGAAACACGACGATAAAAACGCGCTGCGTAGCCACGTCTCCATTTTGGCAGATGTTAATGCGATTTGACAAAGAAGTCCACGATCCAATATCAAAGAATACGGAGAAAATAATAATATCAAAAATAAAAGAATCAATTCCAAAGGCAGATCTGGTTGTTGTATCTGATTATCGCAAAGGACTTATTACGCAAGCTGTACGCGATTCCATTATATCTACTGCAAAAGAATTCAAGAAGACTCTTATTGTTGATAGTAAAGGGCCAGTTTTAGAATATAAGGGCGCGGATATTGTTGCTCCTAACCGCATTGAGCTCTGTAATGCGTTTAACACAACACCGACAAACGATGACGGAATAATATCGCAGCTTGCGCAAAAACTTGCACAGCTTATGCGCTGCAAAGTAGTAGTTAAAAGATCTGAAAAGGGCATATTATGGGTAGAAGACAGAAAACAAGGTAGCGTTCCAAGCGTTGCTGGAAAAATAGTTAATGTTTCTGGAGCTGGCGACGTATTTATCGCATCGCTTGCACTTGCAACAGCGTCGGATTATAATTTAGAACAATCTTCTAAAATCGCGAATTTTGCTGCAAGTATGGCAATAGGAAGAACAAGACCGCACATTACAATTGAGGATTTTAAAGAATTTGAAATTTAATGAAACTTATGGGATTTTATGCAAAGAGCGATATTCTTAGATAGAGATGGAGTAATTGTAAAAGACAAAGGCTATGTTCACAGGATAGAAGACCTAGAGATAATAGACGGTGCTGTTAAGGCAATCAAATCATTTAACAATGCTGGTTATCTTGTAATAATAGTTTCTAATCAAGCAGGAATAGCTCGAGGGTATTGTAGCGAAGAAGATGTGATAAAATTCAATGAAGAGATGGTTAGAAGACTAAATGGACAAGGAGCTCACATAGACGCCGTATATTTTTGTCCTCATCATTTTACTGAAGGTAAGATAGAAAAATACAAAAAGAATTGTAATTGCAGAAAACCAAAGGCAGGCATGCTTTTAAATGCTGCAAAAGAACATGGAATTGGTTTGGCATATTCCTGGATGATAGGAGATAGAGAATCTGATATAGAGGCTGGAGAAAATGCAGGGTGCAACACGATATTAATTGGAAAAGAGGCTAAAGATCTAAAAGAGGCTGCAGAGATGGTAGAAAAGGAAGAAAAATTAAAATCAATTCAAGAAATTAAACATATAATAAGTGAAGCTAAGAAAAACAAAAAGCGAATTGTTTTTACAAATGGCTGCTTTGATATATTGCACCCGGGTCATGTTCATTATTTAAAAGAGGCTAAAAAACGTGGAGACGTACTTATAGTTGGTTTAAATTCTGATAAATCTGTAAAGAAAATCAAAGGAGATAACAGACCAATAAACAAAGAACTTGACCGTGCTTATATCCTCGCTGCACTAAGCAATATCGATTACGTATTAATATTCGAAGAGGAAACACCAATAAAAGTATTAGAAATAATAAAACCAAATACGCATGTTAAAGGTGGAGATTGGAAGGATAAGAAAATACCAGAACAAGAAGTGGTTGAAAAAAATGGCGGTAATGTGGTTTTCATTGATTTCCTTCCTGGATATTCGACAACTAAAATAATAGAAAGAATAAATGCCTTGGGCAAGGCGCAATGAGCTGTTAACTATAAGTGTTACAATATTATTATCAATCTATAACGAGCAAGATATTATATATAGCTAAAATCCTAAGTTTTCCCTAGGTTTTATACACTACACCTAAGGCTCTGAGGATATTTTTTTGATTTAGCTCCAAAGGAACGGAGTCTGTACAAATTATGCAAAACTATAGTCTTGTTTATCTGGGTAACCTTATTGTGGGATACTACAATGCGAATTTTGATACAAATATTTAAATATAGCAAACGCTCTAATTTTATCTGCGATTGGTGTTTGTATGCCCATGCAGGCAGAAAACTTCAGAGATAAAAGGATTCGCACAACCAACAGTCTTATTAATGCTTTAAGCACACTCACGCCAGCTAATTTTGCTAATAATTTTGACGGCATAGAAGTTTTGTCATCTCTCAAAGCAGATTGGGATGTCGAGAAATACGAAGAAAAAGAGAAGGAAATTCCTGAGCTTATTTATGAAGTGCTAAAAAAAGATTCAAATACATTTACAAAATTAGTTAAGCGTGATTATTTTGAAGAAGATGCATGGCTAGTAAGCGTCGAATCTAGAGAAAGCGAAAAGTTAGAAGACAACGGGCATGAGATCCTAAGTGATTTTAAAAATCAATTTGTCAAGATCCATATACCAAAAATATTTGTTCGAACGCTTTCACTGCCGATGATAGATAGGAATCACTAACTATTTTCTCTCTCCGTAAGCTTGTAAGAATGCGCGATACTCGCTTAAAAGATCTTCAGTAATGCTCGGCCTTCGTTTGGATATTATTGCTAACAATGTTTCTGTTGTTAGTACTGCGCCTTTGCCTGCTAGTTTTGTTCGCAATGCTTCCATCTTTGCAGATTGGCAAATGCTCGCAATGTCTGCACCGCTAAATCCAGGTGTAGTTTCTGCCAAGCGTGAAAGGTCAACACCTTCAGCAAACTTACCAAGATGAATCTTGAACATATCTATTCTGCCTTTCAGATCAGGAGGCGGGATATAAAATATTTTATCAAATCTTCCAGGCCGCAGTATGGCAGCATCGAGCAAAGCCGGCTTATTCGTAGCCGCAATTACAACCACGCCTTTTAGCTCTTTCAATCCGTCCATTTCTGTTAAAAACTGGCCAAGAATTTCCGAGCTGCCAACGCTTCGTGCAGGCGCAAATGTTTCAATTTCATCAACGAAAACTATTGCCGGAGCATTCTCACGCGCCCGGTTAAATGTTTCTTTGATTACTGTAACTGCTTGCGTATATCCTTGTTTCATTAGCTCTGCAGCGCTAAGTGTTTGGAAGCTTGATTTAAGCTCATTGCTAGCTGCCTTAACTATAAGCGTTTTACCAGTACCCGGTGGTCCAAACAAAAGAATGCCTTTGCTTGGTTTTACCTTAAATTCTTTCATCTCTGCCTCATGCAAAAGCGGAAGCTCGATTGTCTCTAGCAATGCCTGCTTTACTTGATCTAGTCCTGCTACGTCCTGCCATTGCGTTGCATCCTCTTTTTTCTCTTCTACTTTGCCGCCCACGCGCCTTTCAAAGTCCATCTTAAATTGGTCATAAGCTTCTAAGCTAGCTAAGCTTGTGCTAGGTTTAATACTCTGAACTACTGACATCAAATGCTGCATTGAAATTGGAACAACCCGTCCGGCAGTGCTCGCTTCTTTTGCAGCCATTTTTATTGCTTCTTGCGTAATATTTTTTAGATCAGCGCCGCTGAATCGCTCGGTTTTTGCAGCCAGTTTATCAAAATCAATATCGTTCGTAAGCGGTACTTTCCTTAAATGAACTTTTAGAATCGCCTTTCTTGCCTCCTTATCTGGCAAGTGCATATAAATTATTTTATCAAATCTTCCAGGTCGCATTAACGCTGCATCGAGTTGGTCTGGAACATTTGTTGCACCAACAAGCATTACCATTTTCCCGCTTTTCGCGCCGTCCATCTCCTGCAGCATTACGCTTAGTACGCGTGGTGTTACCTCATCTGTGCTATACCCGCCTCGCTTCTTCCCAATGCTGTCAATTTCATCAAAGAATAAAATAGATGGTGCATTTGCTCGCGCAATTTTAAAAATTTCACTGACATTTTTTTCGCTATTATGCGCAAAAATTCCACCAAATCCAGCAACAAAGTTTTGGTGTGGTTCAACTGAAATATCATATACGTATTTTTCGTCTTCAATGCGTTTAATCTCTTCTACTCGGTCTAGGAAAATGTCATTTTCTATCATTTCTAAAAATTCTAAATCTTCTTCTATTGCGCTATTAGTAAGCATTTCTTTTCCTATCGAGCTTGAAGCGCTCCATTTTGGTAGATTACCGGCAATAATAGATTTTAAATTTCCAGTTATAGGTATTTGCTCGCTTCTTGCCCATTTAACATTTTTTAAATATTCCTGAAGTTTATTGTTTCTAGCAGAATCAAAGAATCCAATTTCACTAAATTTATTTAACCAGTTGTGACCCGTGAACATTACTCTAGTCGATATATTTCCATTCCATTCTTTTTTCTCATAAACGCTTGCAACTATCCCAAAATACAATAGAGAATACAATAAATCATTAGCTAGTTTTTTACTTACAGTACTAGCTTCGATCATTCCTACATTATGTTTATTTTTATAAAAGCTTCCATCTCCGCTAAAATAGCCTCTTAAAAGCGCTTGAATATTTTGTTTACTAAATGTAAATACTATCTCTGGTATTTTCTTTTTTTCTGCACCATCTTCTAAACCTAAAACGTATCTAAAAAATACATAAAGAGGTCTACAGCCAATATAAATGTCAGCGCCATTTCCTTTTTTATAAATTGTGACATGTCCAAAAAGCTCTCTACACAATTCTGCAATTTTTTGTGATTCTTTATAAGAAGTGCTTATTCTTACTGTATCCTGTCTATTATATGAACCCTCTGCTATCCAGAGCCCAATAAAAGTTGCTAGTTTTTCATCAATTTTTACTATTCCTGGCAGCTGTTTATTTGTGCCTATTCTTATATCGCTTTTATTATAACCTGTTTTTGCCTCATCCATTAATTTTAAGAATTTGGAAACTCTTACACCTATGTTTCCATTTATAATTTGGTTTAAGTATCCTCTATTTTTATATCCCAAGATTTCAGCTACCTTATCCTTTCCAAGTTTTTTAATGGCTAATTTAACGTATTTTTGGATGCCCTTTGCAAACAATCCATAGCCTTCTTTCCTTAAATATTCTATAAAATCTATTTCTTCAACAGGCTTATCGCTAGGTTTTATTTTATTCGGGATTGCAATGTACGAATTCCCCGGAATCAGTTTTGATGTTTCTATGCTTTCTATTTTGGTTCCATTTAATGTGAAAAGTGAATGGTCACCCGTTATCCTTATCTTCCTACCAGTTCGTGTTTTTATCTCGTAAAGAGGTGAAGTACGAATATGTTTTATGTAGTCAGTAATATTTTTGAAATCATTTTTTCCACGTTCATCAAAACACAATACCTTTGCATTTATTTTATCTTCAACTATCTTATCAATTCTTTCTAATCTTATTTTTCCATTTTCCTCTATAAGTAGTTTCTCTGATCCTGGTAATGACTCGCCAAACCATTGAGATAAAATATCGCTTGCTTTGATATAATAAAATCCGTACTTCAGTTCTTTGGCAAGCGCGCGCATAAGCATTGTTTTACCAGTACCCGGTGGTCCAAACAAAAGAATACCAGAAGGTGGTTTTATTCCATAAGTATAAGCGAGCTCTTTTCTTTCGAGTGGCATTAAAATCGCATCGCGCAATTCTTGCTTGACGTCTTCATATCCACCTAAGTCTGCCATGGATTTCTCAGAACTGCCAGCAGCAAGATCCTGTAAACCAAACTTCCCAAAGCTCGCAGTGCGCTCTGCTCTTCGTACCTCTTCTTCTCTTGAAAGTTTTATATCAAAAAAGTCCAATACACCCATTGTCGCGATGGATGCAGCAACTACAAAAACCATTTCAATTTTAAACGCGCCAGGTGCAAAAGTACCAAGAAGATAATATATTCCTATAACAAGAAGCAATGCCAAGCTGGCAAGCGTCTGCGACCACTTTCCTTTTATAATTCCGGACAAATAGCCAACCAAATAAAGTGCAATAGTCCATCCGATTAGCTGAAGCACCCCGGTATCATTAAATAGAATTTTTATTATCGTGCCTGCAATATAGCCCAATGCGGGATTTATATTGCTCAATTTCTCAAATGAGAAAAGCGAACCAAGCGCGCTTGCGACAGTAGAAGGAACTTCTTCTATGCCAACAACAGGCTTATTTATCTTAAGCAGGTCTTCTCCGGGCGAATACAGATTCAAATTAATGGGCAGATAAGCGTTGTTTGGTATTACCCAAATCGCAGATAAGAATAATATTATCATTACTGAAGGAATGGATATCATTATGCTTTTCTTTGATCCAAAATGCATTGTTGCAACAACCATGCCCAATACAGTTATCCAGCCAAAGAATGGCAGATTTCCAAAGCTAAATGGCGCCATTGTTAATATTTGGACCCAGGATATTCTCATCCAGTTGCCAAACATTGTTATTAGCACGAGTGCGATCAATAATGTAAATATAAATCCAAAAACAGTGCTTTGGTAAGCAACAGCTGGAAATGCAAAAAGCATGCTAAGCAAAGTGCCGAGCCAAGGCGTTCTATAAGCAGCTACACCGCATATTGCAGCTAGTATAAATACTAAATATGCCGGGTAAAGGGGAATTGCACCAAGAAGAAAAAGCGCTCCAAGAAAAACAATTAGAGAGTGCCACATCCCTTCGTTTTCTTGCATTGTTCGGACATATGCAGCTACTTTTTGTCCGGTAAGGCTTTTTGTTTTCATGTCTGTTTGCATTGCTGGTGCCATGAAAAGAATAAGTAAGAGAACTTTTTAAGTTTATGGTCTATTCAGAACCAACTAAGTAAACCAGATCATTGCTTTGGGATTTAAGAGATGGTTTGTCAGAGTTGCAAAAAAACTCTGACAAATATCGACACGATTTTTTGGTACTGCCGACAATGGTTCTGAATAGATCGATCCGAATAACAAATTTGGATCGGGATATTTGTAAGCGCTAACTCCAGTTGTCTACCCTTAGTCTATCTATTGCTTGCCAAATCTGCAAAAACAGTTACCCACGCATTGCCAATATACTGCCATAGCTGGCGCGATTCCGAATCATAAACCAGACATGTCTTCGGTGCGGTTTCTTTTCTTATGTCAATATAAATAAGCGCAAATTTTTCCATCCATTTTATTTCTCGCGTAAATGGATTGCGCTCAATTGCCGGCCTGCCTTTTTTTGTTCTTATCTCTTCGCACCATGCAATTACCTTGTTGATTTCCTGTTTGGTTGGCATGAGAATCAATTTATAAACTACTTCAAAGCCATCTCAAATCTAGTTTCAACATCCTTCCAATCAACATTTTTAAAGAAGGCGTCCAAATAAGCAGCGCGCCCGGTTTTATAATCCAAATAATAAGCATGCTCATAAACATCGCATGCAAGCAGCAAGCGTGAATTCCATACTGGAAATGTTGATTGGTCATCTCCAATTACAATCAGCAAGCGTTTCATGTCTTTGTTCCAGCACAAAAACGCCCAGCCGCGCGCAGCCATTGCCGTGCCTCGTAGTTCTGCTTCAAATCGCTCGTAGCTACCGAAATCCTTTTCTATCTGGCTAATCAGTTTGCCGCTTGGCTTTCCACCGCTTCCGCCAAGATTATGGAAATAAACCTCATGATTAATTGTTCCGCCTAATGCAAATGCCAGCGCAGTTTTCAATGAGCGGATTTTGCTGTGCGTTATCTGCCCTGCCTTAACATCATCGTTGCTTAGTGCTTCAATTTGTTCCATAACTTCATTGTATTTATTTACATAACCATTGTAAAGCTTGAAATGCTCAGTCATAGTCGTCTCGCTTATTCCCTGCATTTTCATAACTGATGGTTTCACTTTTGTGAAATCAATTGCTACATGTTTTTCAAATGTCATCTTATACACCTCATTTTACCTCTTAATAAATTTTATAATTAGATAGTAGTTATCTTCTATTAAGAATTAAATAAGTTTCGATTATTTTTCTGTATTCCCATTTGCAAGCTTAGCAGCAAGCGCTTCCTGATTTTCCCTATGCAATAAAAATTCGTAAACGCGATCGATAAGAACGAATGAGGCAGATCTGCCAGCGCCAAAAGAACTTGCAAAGGAGAAAAGATACCCGAGCGCAGTAATTCCAAAACTAACTAAACCAGCAATTGCCAATGGAAATAAAAATTTAATATTATCTAGATTGGCTAGGGGCGCAAGTACCAACGCAATCGAAACAGTTCCAGCAACCATCCATAATCTTGGTCTTCTTATTTCTTCTATGCCCGCAATCTTAGCAATCCTGTTATCCTGTTCAATTTCTTCAATTAATTCTGTTTTTTCCATTTGTTCGATTGCGTGCGCAACAACGGGATGAAGCATTACGCCACGCTTTGCTACATTGTCAGCAAGAAGCGCAGCCATTTGTGAAGAATTTCTATACCCAGCTTCCCAAAGCATTTCTCTTCCGGTTCTATTGAAAACGCCATCGCTTCCATCAACCTGTCTTCTTATCTGCTCTTTCAATGGTTCGATTAATCTTACTGTAGGCGGCGGAGCGCGGGGATACGATCTAGAAGTAATGAAAATAGGGATCATAAAATTATATCTAACCAAACAGTTTTTATTTACTATATCTATTATTTAGTGTTAACTTCGACTTAGCCACATGCGCCGCCACAGCAGGTGTTCCTTTCTATATCCAGCGCCCTTTGGTATTCCCATTCCTCTATTCTTCCAATCTTAGCTGCTAACTCAGCAACTTTTTTATCGTTTCCTAATTCCCGGTGAAGTTTCAGTGCTTCTTTTTTTAATTCAACATCATCTGAACTTTCTAAAATTCTTGCAGTATCTTCTTTTTTACCAAGATTTTGATATACTCTGGCGGCATCGCGAATTCTTCCAGCATTTTCATATGCCACTGCAGCATCTGAAAGTAGTTCTAACTGTTCAAGCAGAGGTGCAGCTCTTGCCCAAGAGCCAGAAAATTTATCTATTACAGCGCTTAGACAATAATATTCTGCAGCATTTCTGTTGTCCCCTAATTTTTCATATGAACTTGCTGCTTCATAGTACATCTTGTGTTTTTTATATAAATCAATTACCTTCTCTTTCATTTCTAATTTGTCGCCATAAACATATGCTGCCAGTTTAGGATCCTTTCCTTCTACTTTTATTGCGAATTGAATTAATATCTCAGTTGCTTCTTTAGTATTACCTAAAAATTCTGCACGTGTTGCGCATTCGAATATTTTTTCATAATAATAATGTCTTTCAGCTGATGGTGGATAGTCTAGTTTTTCCAAATATAATTCAATATAAACCGTCGCTGCCTGATAATAAGACCCCTTCTCATAATATGTATTAGCTGCTTCCTTTTTCATTCCTAATCGTTCGTATATCTCTATCGCATAAGCAAAATCCATTTGCCATCGTAAAATTTTAGCGCATTCTACTGCTTGTTGCGGTTCATTCGCTGCACTATATCGCTAGGCTGCTTGATAATACTCCTTAGACTTTAAGTGTTGCTTGGCGCTTGCAAGGTTTTCTACTCTTTCTTGTTTAATTTTTTGCCACTCAACCATGGATACAACCCCTCGCTCGCGGCCATTTGGTACTGTCAGTGTTCCGATTATTTTATGCATATAACTCGTTTCTCTTAAATGTTTAAAACTACGTGTCCCAAAATTATCTATTTCTAATCATAAACCTCGATCAGCTTGCTATTCAATTCCCTTTACAATTACGTTTTCGCCGATACTAGAAACAGATGCAATTGGTAAGCTATATCTTTTTTCAAACATAGTCTGCACGATTATCGCATTTTCGCTTCCACTTACGCCGATTATCTTGCCAATATAGCTTCCCTGCTCATTTATCACTTCTTTTCCCTCGAGCCTCATATTGACCAGAATATCTGTTCTCAAATCCTTTATTATTGTAGTGCTTAGATATCCTATAAATACTGACGCAACAAGTGTAAATAGAAACTCGCCAAAGCTTACATAAGGCGGTTCAATATTTACAACCCATTTTGCGCCCACATAAAGTACTAAAATCATAAGTGTAGCCGCAACTGCGTAAAGCGAGTATCTTGTTATTGTAAAATTTTTTCTTTGTGTCAATGCATCCATGAACTTTCCTGAAATAATCAGCAATGCTCCGAAATATACAAGTGTTGCAGCATGTTTTACAACAACATACGCAATTAGTTTCTCGCCGCTAAGACCTATGCGCACACCTTCAAAAAACAACTGATAACCGATCAATATTCCAGCTAAAAATAAAGTAAATCCGACAACGTAACTTATCCAGCTAACAGTAAAGATTGAAACCCTAAAGTCGCGGATAACGCGCAATACTAGGTCTTCAACTCCAAACACCTTTAGCAATAAGTAAAGGCCAATAAGTATGCCTACTGGTTCGAACCCATATCCGAGCATGCGGGAAAGCGATATCAAGAGGATAATAATTGCAGGTATGCCGAGAACTATTTTCGCGTAATGTGGATCGCGAAGTTTTTCAATAAGTACAAAATATGTTTTTTCAAGCTCCTTTGCCTGCTTAATAAATACTATTTTTGTTGAATCGATCTTTATTCTTGATTTAACTATCGGCAGCACTTCTTCATCTGCTGCGCCATCAGTAACCAACACTGCTGATGTTGGGTTTATCTCTCTGATAATTCTATCTAATTGCGAGCTTATCGCCTTATCAGCTGCATACCCAAGATTTTTATCTCCTGCCAGTGTGGCGAGCTCGACAGACTTTCCTTCCTTTTTAAGTTGGTCATATATTTTAACTGAGTAGAATATGGCATTGGAATCAGGATCTTCTGGATCAGCTAAAGCTAGTTTAGTTGCTGCAGAAATGTTTTTTTCCCTACCGATAACCGGTCCGGCTACGCGAGCTTTTTCGTAAAGATCGTTATCCCGGTCAATGCATAATATCAAAATAGGCCTTTGCATAAAGATTATTAAGATATCTGTATATTAAAATATTACTCATTTCGCTTTTTTATAATCTGGTATTAGTACTTATATCAAAAAGGCGGGTTAAAAACTAATACGAATAACAAATACTTTTCTAAAATAAAAAATGAATAAAATTAAGAGGTTAATATCTAACATGGTCGAGAAAAAAATTGTAGTTCCAGGAGATCATTTAGCCAGTTGCGAAGAATTTATTCCAGGTAAGAATACCTTTGCGGATAAGGATGACATTTACGCAGCAGCTTTTGGCGAATTCGAAAGCTTTGGCAGAATGGTCCAAGTAACCAATAACACGAAAAACTTTGTTTCGCTCTCAGAAGGCATGGAGGTATA
>JAHFGR010000006.1:17812-18763 GCA_023247345.1 Microcaldota archaeon
CGTTTTTGTCCTGCATTCCTATTCTAAAAGAAAACGAACGGTCATTTCCGAGCTTTGAGGCTGTTTTACCCGTATCCGGTATTCGTCCTGGTTATGTAGAACAGATAAGAGACGAGGTAAGAGTAGGCGATATTTTAAAAGCAAAAGTATCCAAAATAGATAAGCAGCAAAATATCGATGTTAATATAATGGAGCAAGGCTATGGCGTTATAAAAGCCTTTTGCAGTCGCTGTCGAAGCAATATGATTATAAATGATAATAAAGTAAATTGTAGTAGATGTAATCGAATTGAATCTAGAAAATTGCCTTATGGTCAACAGAGGCCGCGGGGCCAGTCGGAGGGTTCTTATGGAAGTAAATATTCTAAATTCAGATAAAAAAATGCTAGAATTGGAAATAGTTGGATTAGATCATTCAGTCTCACAGCTATTGGCAGAATCGCTAACTGCAGATAAAGATGTTGAGTTTGCTGCTTATAAACTCGATCAGATTGTCGGTGCTCGACCAAGCGTAATTGTAAAAACTAAAAAAGGCGATCCGCTGGATCTTGTTGTTGAAAAGCTCGAGCAAATTAAGGATAAAACAGCAGACTTTCGTAAGCAATTTAAGGACGCCAACAAGTGATGTTGATGAATAAGCGCGAGACTGCGACCGAAGGTCACAGGGTAACTGGGACTGCAAAGTCTGGTGCTCGCGCTACGATCTTAGATAAGTGGTATTTTCAGGTAGGCATTCTTCTTATTACTCTTGCGCTTTATCTGTTTACTACTAATATTATTTTCGGTATTTTCATAGTCATAGAAATTCTATTTTTAGTTTCTCTTGAAGTTAAGGAAGGCGCAACCAAGTATGGCTTAAAACACGAACTTTTCGATACATTACTCGCGTTGGTTATTGCATTATCAATATGGTACGGATCATCGTTCATTTTGAATACCAGTTCGCCCATAT
>JAHFGR010000115.1 GCA_023247345.1 Microcaldota archaeon
AAATTAAGACCGCTGCTAGCACATGCTAATGCAAGATCTTCTACCATTATTGGAATACCGCGAACTGTTGTAACTACTTTGGTATTTTTGAATTTCTGCAATGGTGGCACTGCTGCCAAGCGATCGACTATTTCTGCTCTATTTAGTTTTTGCATTTCTACCATAAATAGATACTCCATTTATTGTGTTCTGCAATATAATTACATGTAAACTATTTAAAACCTATTGCGGCCACATCCACTAGTCCCACTTTATATAAAGCCGTAGAATGAACCTTTTTAAACCTCAAAATTCTAGTTAATATTCATAAGTTAGGGAGGTTTCAATAGATGCGTTTATCTTATATGCTCTCTAAAGAGCTTGCAAAAAGAATGATTCTTGTTCATCCTCCAGAACCACGCAAAGAACTGCTTTTATCACCGCCGAGCGATGGCATATATCTTGGAAAAACAAGATATTTGTGCACGCCTGTTTTTTGGGATCCGAAAAAGCTGATTAACCCGCATACTGCTATAGTTGGAATTACTGGTAGCGGCAAGAGCTACCTTGTGAAAAGTTTTCTAACACGCGCGAGCATGATCTGGGATAGCAATGCGATAATTCTTGATTGGGTTGGCGAGTATAATAAATGGGTGAGGCAAGCCGGCGGCACTGTTATTAATTTGGGCAAGGAAAAAATTAATTTACTTGATTTAGTTGGACTAAGGAAGCGAGACAGGATTAAACAGATAATTGCAGCACTAGATATACTTGTCGAGTTAAAAAATCATCCGCACGAGCGTGATGAAATTGAAGAAGCATTGGATGACGTTTACGAAAAAGTAAGCAAACCAACGCTTAAAGATGTTGTACGGATCTTAGAGCAAAGAAGGAAAAAACACGCCAGCAGATTGCTTAAGAGATTTACGGCCGAAGGCAGTGATTTTTTTGCCGGAAAGAGCACACTCAATATAAAGGATCTGACTGAAGGCGGATTGGTTTGCATTGACTTGCACGAATTGCCGACAGAAGAAATTCGCAGCTTGGCTGGCCTTACAATTTTGCAATACATAAAGGAAATAATGCGCGGCGAAGGCATAAAAGAAAGCAGGGGAATAAGATTATTTGTTGTGTTGGACGAGGCTTGGAAAATTGCAAATGATGAAAGAAGCGATGTAATTACCATTGTACGTGAGGGAAGAAAATATAACTTCGCATTAATTGTAGCGACGCAAAACCCGACAGATATGCATAAGACAATTTTCAGCAATATTGGAACAATGTTCGTGCTGCGCTTAGTGCTAAAAGAATTTAGAGATTACGTTAAGAATTCTATTGGTTATAGTGATTTTATAGATACAGAAATCTCGCGATTTGGTGTTGGCGATGCGGCAGTAAATATGATATTCGCAGAGCGTCAGGCAAAATCTGCAACATTTTTAATGAATAAGATTGATGGAGAAGAACCATTGTTCCTATTCCATATAAAAGGTGGTAATATGGAGGTTGAAATTGAAAAAGAACAGCTTATGCGCATGCTTTATGAAATTGGATTAAATGAAAGCCAGATAAACATTGTTAAGATGGAATTTGAAAAAAATGACGGTTTCGTAAATGGCGAGCAATTGGTTGCTATGCTTGAAAAATTCGGTTACTCGAAATCCTCGATTATATCCTTCTTGCGCCAGTTGGGCATTGATGAGAAAAACCTAATAAGGATTTTCTCGCTTGTAAAAATACGCAAGGCAACCAAAGGAGTTGTAAATGTTGTATTGGAAACTTAAGGTGCTGATATGCAAGAAGAGAAAATATTTATAAACGCAAAAAGAAAGAAAAAACTAAAAAAACTAAACGAAACGCTGCAGGAGCTTGGTTTTACAAAAGTTAAAGCAATAGGCAATGATGTTATTGCAGAAAAATTGTTAGGCGAAGAATTGTCTGGAAAAACTGCTCCGCTGGACTATAAGATAATATTCGGCAAAAACAACATTGAATTTGTTTTTAGCATTCCTCCAAAAGAAAGCAAAAAGAAACGGCTGCTTACACTGTTCCCGATATTCCTAAATGCAGCATTAATAGCAGAAGAAGAATACGATATAAAACTTAGCACGCTTTTTAATCAGGTTAGCGGCTTTCTGAATGATGTTTCTAAAGTGATAGATAAAGATGCTGTTGACCTTGCAACCGAACTCGAAGAAATGAAAGCAAGGCATGATGACCTGTCTAAAAAATACGCAGAGCTGGTACGCTCAAGCGAAGAAAATGCACGATTGCTTTTAGAATGCGAACACCGTAGAGACGAGCTCCATCAGCGCACGCAGGAACTAGAAAAGTTAAGTGACGAGATTCTGAAGGAAGAATTGTACAAGTGGATAAAAATACATGAAGGCAGCATAGATCTTGAAGAATTCTGTAAAGCGTATTCCATGCCATTAAAGCGCGCAGAAGAAGGCCTGGGTATGTTAATGCGAGAGGAATACATAAAGAAAAGGAATGATTAATATGGGCTCCAAGTATAATTTTATTATATTAAAGAATTATCCGAAAGAAAGGAAATTTATTATTAGAAAAAAACTTAAAGAGTCGATTTTTGATAAAATAAAGAGCGTATTAAAATTTAGCTAAGGTTGATCACATGCGAATAGCTTTAATTGGTTCTGGAGCACGAGAACATATAATCGCTGAAAGGCTAGCCACGGAAGACAATGAGTTGTTTTCAATAATGCCTAAAAAAAATCCAGCAATAGCAATGCTGTCAAAAAAATATTGGGTTTGCGATACAAATAATCAAGAAGCGGTTGTTGATTGCTTAAAGAATGAAGATATAGACGTTGGATTTGCATCGCCAGACGCAACACTAGCTGCGGGTATTAGCGATGCGCTTGAAAAAATAGGAATACTAGTTGCTTCACCAACTAAGGCAGCTGCAAGAATAGAATGGGACAAGGAGTTTATGCGATCTCTTATGACCAGACATAAACTAGCGGGTTCGCCTAAATATCATTTAGTAACAGATATGGACGAGGCCAAGAGCGCGCTTAAAGAACTGGAAGAAGTTGCAATAAAGCCATTGGGATTAACTGGCGGAAAAGGAGTGCGCGTAACTGGCGATCATTTACATAGTGAGCAGGATGCAATTACATATTTGAATGAATTATTAAGAAAAGATGGAAAGGCTCTTATTGAAGAAAAAATTGAAGGTGAAGAATTCAGTTTGCAGGCGTTTTGTGATGGCTCGCGCATAGCAACAATGCCACCAGTACAGGACCATAAGCGCGCGTTTGAAAAAGATCTTGGCGCAAATACTGGCGGTATGGGAAGTTACAGCACTGGAAAGCTCCTGCCATTTATAGAAGAAAAAGATATTGAACATGCAACAAAGATAATGCAAAGCGTCGTGCATTCAATGAAAAAAGACGGCACACCATTTCGCGGAGTACTCTATGGCCAGTTTATGGTTTGTAAAGATGGCGTTCGCTTAATCGAATTTAATGCGCGCTTCGGCGATCCCGAGGCAATGAACGTACTTGCACTTTTGCAAAACGATCTCAGCGACATATTTCTTTCAATTACTGACGAAAAACTTGAAACACCTCAATTCAAAGACGCGTGTACTGTAGTGAAATATATTGTGCCTGAAGGTTACCCTGATAAAGCTATTGCTGACTCGCCGGTTAATGTTGATATAGAGAAAATAGAGCATAATGGCGGGAAGGTCTATTTCGCGAGTGTTTATGAGAAAGATGGCAAGGTTTACACAACTGGCTCCCGGGCATTTGCAACTCTTGGCGTTAGCGAACAGTTAGAAGAGGCTGAGATGATTGCTGAAGAATGTTGCAAATA
This sequence comes from Microcaldota archaeon, assembly GCA_023247345.1. Taxonomy (GTDB): domain Archaea; phylum Micrarchaeota; class Micrarchaeia; order Anstonellales; family Bilamarchaeaceae; genus JAGVWJ01. The sequence continues at coordinate 3,823 of JAHFGR010000115.1, forward strand.
TGTTACCGGAAAGATTTGGCATCGCCGTGATATTGGAACTAAAGAATTGATTGAGAAAAAAGTAGAGCATATAAGGAAAATACGTAGAAATATCGGATAGCTCCAAAATCTATTTATCCGATATATACTAATCGAATTTATTAAATGTATAATCAAAAACAAATGAGGTAAGTGGAATGAAACTAACAAGTACTTTCAAACAGGGCGAGTTTATCCCTAAAAAATATACGTGCGATGCATTGGACATTTCGCCACCTTTGCAAATAAGCGATGTACCTTCTGGCGCGAAAAGTCTTGCATTAATAGTTGATGATCCTGATGCACCTAGCAAAACGTGGTTACATTGGACTGTTTGGAATATTCCAGTTGATACAACAGATATCCCTGAGGGGGTTGGAAGCCTCAAGGGGCAAAAAGAAAAATATAAGAGCCCCTTATGGCTAGAAGGAACAACTGATTTTGGACGAACTGGTTATGGTGGTCCTTGCCCACCTAGCGGCACGCACACTTATAGATTTAAACTATATGCACTGGATAAAATGTTAGTGCTTGAACAAGGCGCAACGCTTGCACAACTAGAGAATGCGATGAAAGGACATGTAATTGCACAAGCGGAATTGGATG